>CBDUDU010000054.1:0-15280 GCA_965366045.1 uncultured Oceanospirillaceae bacterium | reverse complement strand
TTTATCGAAATGAACACTCGTGTTCAGGTTGAGCACCCGGTTACAGAAATGATTACTGGTGTAGACATCATTAAAGAACAGCTGCGTATTGCCAGTGGCATGCCTTTGTCGGTCAAGCAAGAAGATGTGGTGATTGAAGGCCATGCCTTTGAGTGCCGCATCAACGCCGAAGACGCCAAGACATTTATGCCAAGCCCGGGCAAAGTAACGCAATTCCACGCCCCAGGTGGTTTGGGTGTACGCGTAGATTCCCATATCTACAGCGGCTATTCTGTACCACCGTTTTACGACTCAATGATCGCTAAAGTCATCACTCACGCCCCAACGCGAGAAGAAGCCTTGAAACGTATGGAAGTGGCTTTGGATGAAATGATCATCGATGGCATCAAAACTAACATTCCACTACAAAAGGAAATTGTACGGGATGCTAATTTTATTGAAGGTGGTATGAACATCCACTACCTAGAGAAAAAACTAGGCCTTTAAGCCTAGCTTTTTAATCCCCGCCGAGATCTCATTCAAGCGGCTGTTTTTGACCTTTGTGAGCGTCATGAGCGCCAATAGATCAAGGCAAAAAAAGGGCGAAATCGAGGAGTTTACATTAAGTAAATGACGAGTTTGAGCCCTTTTTTAACGCCGATATATTAAGCGTAATAGCTTACAGAGGTCAAAAAATGCCTTGGGTTCAAATTACCCTCTCCACCGATCCTTCTCATTCAGAAACCATTGAAGACATGTTATTACTGTGCGGCGCCGGTGCCGTGAGTTTGCTCGATGGTGCTGACCAGCCAGTGTTCGAGCCTATAAAAGGCACCACGCCTTTATGGCAAGATACTCGGGTGATGGGGTTATTTGAAGCTGATATCGACGAAGAGTCTTTGCTTAATTATTTAAAAAACGGTTGGCAAGACGCCTTCCCAGAAACCCCCTTCCCGCCCCACAAATTGGAAATATTAGAAGACAAAGACTGGGTGCGCGAATGGATGGATCGTTTTGAGCCCATTCAATTTGGTGAACGCCTGTGGGTTTGCCCGAGCTGGAAACCCGCTCCAGATCCAAGTGCAGCCAACTTAATGTTAGATCCAGGCTTGGCCTTTGGCACTGGCAGCCACCCTACCACGGCCTTGTGCTTGCAGTGGATTGCACAACAAGACTGGCAACACAAAACCGTGATTGATTATGGCTGTGGTTCGGGTATTTTAGCCATCGGCGCCATCCTCATGGGCGCAGAGTATGTGATGGGGGTTGATAACGACACACAAGCCTTAACGGCCACCAAAGACAACGCCCAACGTAATGGCATTGAGGCCGACAAGATTCCGGTATTTTTACCCGAAGACACCCCAACTCACCCAGTAGACATTATGCTTGCCAACATCCTAGCAGGCCCGTTAATCGACATGGCCGCTCGTTTAGCAGAATTGACCAAACAAGGTGGTTTGATTGCCTTGTCTGGCATTCTTGAGCACCAAGCCGATGCCGTTATAGACGCTTATGCGCCTTGGTTTGATATGCACACGGTCACGGCTAAAGACGAATGGGTTCGTATCGACGGCCACAAACGCAGCTAACATTGGTGTTGGTCTGCTTTTTTTGGTACAAATGTATCCTTAGTTGAGTGTTTTAGCACACTCAACTACAAGGAGAGCACCATGGAGAAGGCATTCTCACCAGCCGATAACGAGGCGGTGAAGCACAATAAAAAAACCTCGAAAACTAACGATAAATAGACTCAGGCCTAGTTCGCTAATAGCTTAGAAGCCGCCAAATTGCGCGCGTCAAGCCCCAAAGATAAAATCGATAGTCATCACACGCCGGTGCAGCTTTCGTGGCAACAGTTTTTAATTACTCTCATCTACGAGAACCTCCCCCTGTAATCTTTGCTCCGTTAGCGGCGCTTTTGATTGAACGCTCTACCAGCAAAGCTTGGCATGTAATGAACCATCGTGGTCTATTTGCGTGCTCTTTGAAGCACAACTCTAGGAGTAGTCACATATTGTACTGGGCAATGGTGTACCTAATCTATTGGCTGGTATTCACTGCCTTGATGCTGCGATTATTTGGACCCGCAGAACTGATGCAAAATGTCGATCTATTTCAGATGGTATTAGCGTATCTATTTTTCTCCCTCAGGGCCCTCATCGTATCGGTCAAATACGGCTATTACCGACCCGAGCATTATGCTCTACTCAACCGCCCTGCGCCCGAGTGGCCTGAAGACAAAACTAACCGCCTGTTAGTGGGAGGCGGCTGGAGCGAGCCTAGCGAGCATCCTGGACTAATCGAAGGTGGACTCACCTGTGCCATGGATGAAAATGACGTTGCCTTGCAGGGCATTTGTTTCACCATAGACATCCACGCCAGTGCCCAGTTACAGCAACACAAAACCGACCCACGATTCATTGCAACAACATCCCGTCATAATAACAATCAAGTGACCGCTGATTTTGTGTCACACCAAATTCTAAGTACGGTGTATAACCTAAAATTCCCAACCGTCTACGGACTGTACTGGATGGCCTGTGCGATAAGCATACTAGTGTGTACGTTTTTAATACGTTTGGCCTATGGTACAGAGGCCTTTGGAGTAACTGGTTTTGAAACCCTCATCTTTATCGGCTGTGGGGTTGGGTTTTTTGCGAGCGCCGCGTCGTTAAACTTTGGTTTAATTTGTGCCCATAGCTTTAACCGCCGAGCGGCCACTCTCAAAAAACTAGGTCAGTTGATACAATACCCAGGCTTGAGTTTGGCTGAGTTTTTGCACCACCAACCCAAGACGCCGATAAAACAACCGAGGCAGAGCCGAATCAGCACCCCAATGGCCATTTATTTATCGACCTAAACCAGCCCAGTAACGTAGTTGCGTGGATGATGTGCCGAAAAACCTTACGCTCCTTTGGCGAAAGTTTTTATCTGCGTATTCAAGCCTACAACTCGATTTTATTGTTCTATGCCATTAGTTGTATGGTCATTCTTAACATGATTGCATGGACCCAAGTGCGCCATCATGTGTCTACTATTTATGTAATCATTCTAATTGTGTTAATCATTTCAAGCTCCTGTATTTTTACCATTGCCAAGGCTACAAAATTACAAAGCTTTAGTTCAAGCCAACGGAATCAACTTCAGGATCAACTATTTTTACTTGAAAAAAGGCACATGAACCCGCAAAATGCCGGCAAACCTGAGCTCTGCCAACAAATCATGCAAGCCAAGGTGTTATTGCAACAGGTGGATGAGTCAATAGATTTTCATGAATTGATTCACAAACCGGTGAAAGTTATGGGGCATCCCACCACCCAAAACGTGGTCAGTTCGGCCTTAGGTATTATTTTTACGGGTTTTGTATTAGCGGGCAAAGGCTTCTCGGGGGCAGGTATCGTTTACGACCTTCAAGGTTGGTTTAATTATTAAAGGTGACCCTTCTGGACTTTAGTACCCCTCAGTTATTGGCCATTAGCTTGATCTTTGTCTGGTCGGGTTTTGTGCGCGCGGGCCTTGGTTTTGGCGGTGCTGCGCTGGCTTTGCCCTTGCTGTTAATGGTGATCGACCAACCGCTGTTCTTTTTGCCGATTGTCGCCACTCACTTACTCATCTTTTCTAACATCACTGCCGGTCGTAGCTTCAAAAATATTGACCAAAAGTTTTTACGTGAATCGCTCACGTGGATGATCATCCCCAAGTTAGCCGGCGTTATTGGCTTGCTAAGCCTACCTAACCAATGGATGGTTTTAATCATCTACGGCATCACCGGTTTTTACGCGATCACGTGGACCATTAAGTGGGAAATTAGCAGCCAGTCACCGTGGGTAGACCGCTTATTATTAGTGCTGGGCGGTTATTTTAGTGGCGTATCACTCATTGGTGCCCCCCTCATTGTTGCTGTTGCGGTACGCAAAATGGCGATAGAGTCCTACCGCGACACCTTATTTATGCTGTGGTTTATTTTGGTAGTCATTAAAATGTCTGCCTTTGCCATTGCTGGAGTGGACTTGCAATGGCAATGGTCATTGGCACTACTCGCACCCACCGCCATCGGCCACTACTTAGGTCTCAAGTTTCATCTACAAATGCTCAAGCGCAACCCCCTTGTGGTACGCCAATGGCTAGGCGTAGGTTTGCTAGCCATTATTACCCTTGCTCTATGGCAGTATTTTTAAGCGTTATAACGCATATCAATTGAACAATTTTTGTACAAATCGTACAATAGGGCACTGGGATTTAGACTCACTTCTGGCGATTATCAAGCACCCCTTGAACCTATAATGAATTACTCTAGCGTTATTCAAGGCTTTGCCATTGGCCCTCACCACCTCGACAACGGTTTGGTGTTGGCCCCTATGGCAGGCATTACCGACCGTCCATTTCGGCATTTATGCCGTCAACTTGGCGCGGGGCTAGCGGTTGCAGAAATGGTCACTTCAGACACGTCATTGTGGCACACCAAAAAATCTCAAAAACGCCTTCCTCATGCCGACGACAGCCTACCGATTAGCATACAAATTGCGGGCTCAGACCCTATACAAATGGCGCATGCGGCCTTAGCTAACGTCAATCTTGGTGCGCAAATTATTGATATCAATATGGGTTGCCCTGCTAAAAAAGTGCTTAAAAAAGCGGCTGGCTCTGCACTTCTGCGCCAACCCGCTCTGGTTAAAGATATTTTAACGGCGGTGGTTGCGGCCGTGGATGTACCGGTAACCTTGAAAATTCGCACCGGCTGGAGCGCTGATGAGCGCAATGGCGTCGACATTGCCAAGATCGCTCAGGACGCGGGCATTCAAACATTAGCCGTACATGGCCGCACGCGTGCTTGTGGTTTTAAAGGCGAGGTTGAATACGACACTATTGCGGCCATCAAACAAGCTATTGAAATTCCTGTATTAGCCAACGGCGACATCTGCACTGCTCAAGATGCAGCTAAAGTATTGGCACATACTCAAGCTGATGGTTTGATGTTTGGCCGTGCAGCGCAAGGCAACCCATGGTTGTTTGAGCAAGTGTTGCACTACCTTGAACACGGCTCAGAACTAGAGGCCCCGTTGCCATCGCAAATTTGGCAGGTGTTAGAACAACATCTGCTGGGGTTATACGCATTATATGGCGATCTAATGGGCCCGCGCATTGCCCGTAAACACGTGGGTTGGTATCTTAAGCCCGACCTAGAGCAACGCAAAGCCTTTAACCAACTACCCAGTCAAGAACTGCAGTTAGCATTTTTGAAAGCCCATTTTCAACATTCCAGTCTGCGGGCGGCTTAATTTTATGACTCAGTTAGTAGAAGCAAATAAACAACCCATGAACAGCACCAGCATCACCCCTTCGCCTAGCGAACACACCGCCCTGACGTTAAAGCAAAATGTAGAACAGGCCCTCACCGCCTATTTTGCAGAACTGGACGGCCAGCACACCACCGAACTCTACGACCTATTTATGCAACAAGTTGAAGCGCCTTTATTTACCTGCGTTATGCAGCACACGCACGATAATCAGTCTAAAGCCGCCACCCTATTGGGGCTTAACCGTGGCACTTTACGTAAGAAATTAAAACAGTACGACCTACTTTAACCCGCCATTTTCACTGCCGTTAAAAGGATATTCACATGTCAGATAATCAAGCCATCAACCGCGCTCTTATCAGCGTTTCGGACAAGCGAGGCATTGTTGAATTTGCCCAACAACTTACCTCAAAAGGTGTCGAGATCCTTTCCACCGGTGGCACTTTTAAGCTGTTGACCGACGCTGGCGTCGCTGCTGTAGAAGTCTCAGACTATACTGGTTTTCCAGAAATGATGGATGGTCGAGTTAAGACTTTACATCCTAAGATTCATGGCGGTATTTTGGGCCGCCGCGGCCAAGATGAAGGCATTATGGCAGAACACGGTATCGATGCCATTGACCTCGTTGTAGTCAACCTTTATCCCTTTCAAGCCACCATCGAACGTGATGATTGCACCTTAGACATGGCCATTGAGAACATCGACATTGGTGGCCCAACCATGGTGCGTTCGGCCGCTAAAAACAACAAAAGCGTCGCCATTGTAGTCAATTCAGGTGACTACACCTCCATCTTGGACGAGCTCGCTGCCAACGGTGGTTTAAGCCAAGCCACACGTACAGATCTAGCCTGTAAGGCCTTTGAGCACACTGCCAAATACGACGGTGCCATTGCCAATTACCTAGGCGCGCAACTAGATACCACCTCTAAGTTCCCCCGCACGTTTAACACCCAGTTCAGCAAAATACAGGACATGCGTTACGGTGAAAACCCTCATCAAGATGCGGCCTTTTACATTGAACATGAACCTAAAGAAGCATGCATCGCAACCTCATCACAAATACAAGGCAAAGCCTTGTCGTTTAACAATATCGCCGATACAGACACGGCTTTGGAGTGTGTAAAAGCCTTCCAAGACCCTGCCTGCGTGATTGTAAAACACGCTAACCCGTGTGGTGTGGCCATGGGTCAAGACATCACTGAAGCCTATGAAAAAGCCTACAGCACCGACAGCACCTCGGCTTTTGGCGGAATTATTGCCTTTAACCGCGAACTGGATGCGTCCACGGCCCAGCGCATTATCGACCAACAGTTTGTAGAAGTGATTATTGCCCCAAGCGTGAGCCCATCTGCAGCGACTGCCTTAGCCCGAAAGCCCAATGTGCGTGTTTTAAGCTGTGGCGATCTGCCCCACTTGCATGCCGCCGAACTGGATTACAAACGCGTCACCGGTGGTTTGTTAGTTCAAGACCGAGACTTGGGCCAAATGCTAGAAGCCGATCTCAAAATCGTCAGTGAGCGTATGCCCACGGAAGCCGAAATGCACGACCTGCAATTTGCCTGGAAAGTCGCCAAGTACGTCAAGTCTAACGCCATTGTGTATTGCAAAGGCGGCATGACCATTGGTGTAGGTGCTGGCCAAATGAGCCGCGTATACAGCGCTAAGATTGCCGGCATTAAGGCCAGTGATGAAGGTTTGGAAGTTAAAGGTTCAGTAATGGCGTCCGATGCCTTCTTCCCCTTCCGTGACGGTATTGAGGCCGCAGCGGCGGCGGGCATTAGTGCCATTATCCAGCCAGGTGGCTCGATGCGCGATGATGAAATTATTGCCGCTGCCGATGAGCACAATATCAGCATGATCTTTACCGGCATGCGTCACTTTCGTCATTAACAGGACTAGAAAAAATGAATGTATTAATTATTGGCAGCGGCGGTCGTGAACATGCACTTGCTTGGCAGGCCTCCAAAAACCGCGCTGTGCACAATATTTTTGTAGCACCGGGTAATGCGGGCACAGCCCTAGAAAATAAAACTAAAAACGTGGCCATAGATGTGATGGACATCGAAGGCCTATTAGCCTTCGCCAAAGCCAATACCGTAGACATTACGATTGTTGGTCCAGAAGCACCGTTAGTGGCAGGCATTGTGGACGTGTTCCGCGCCGCCGACATGGACATCTTTGGGCCTACCCAAGGGGCTGCGCAACTAGAAGGATCTAAGGCCTTTGCAAAAGACTTCCTTAAGCGTCACGCCATCCCTACGGCAGCCTACGAGACCTTTACAGAGATTGCACCCGCATTGGAATACATCAAAGCGCAAGGCGCACCTATCGTCGTAAAAGCCGATGGTTTAGCTGCTGGCAAGGGTGTTATTTTAGCCGAGACAGTCGAGCAAGCCTGTACCGCAGTAGAAGATATGTTGGCAGGTAATGCCTTTGGTAAGGCTGGTAGCCGAGTGGTTATTGAAGAGTTTTTGGTAGGCGAAGAAGCCAGCTTTATTGTTATGGCCGACGGCAAAAACATATTACCTCTGGCCTCTAGCCAAGACCATAAAGCCCGCGATGAAGGTGATCAAGGCCCCAACACGGGTGGCATGGGCGCCTATTCACCCGCGCCCGTGGTGAACGATGCAATGCATCAGCGTATTCTCGATGAAGTCATCAAGCCAACGGTTGATGGTATGGCGGCTGACGGCTACGTGTATACCGGCTTTTTATATGCCGGTATCATGGTGACCGCTGATGGCACCCCTAAAGTACTGGAATTTAACTGCCGCTTTGGCGATCCAGAAACCCAACCCATTATGATGCGCTTGAAAAACAGTATCGTGGAGTTGTGTGTTGCCGGCGCCATGGGCGTGCTGGATCAAACCATTGCCTATTGGGATAACCGCCCAGCCGTTGGAGTGGTTTTGGCTGCAGCGGGCTACCCAAACAGTTACCCTAAAGGTGACGTAATTAGCCTGCCCGATGAGGTCAATAAAGACACCAAAATTTTCCATGCGGGTACCGCACTTAACGAAGATGGCATGGTCGTCACCAACGGTGGCCGCGTGCTGTGTGCGGTGGCTTTAGGAGAGACTGTGGGCCAAGCCCAGCATCAAGCGTATGAGCTAGCTGATAAGATTGAGTGGCAAGGTAAATTTAGCCGTCGCGATATTGCTTATCGCGCTATTGCTCGCGAGCAATTGCACTAAGAGGAAGCCACCATGGGCACTATATTTGACAAAATCATCAGCCGAGAAATTCCAGCTGACATCGTTTATGAAGATGATTTGCTATTGGCTTTTAAAGACATAGCGCCCAAGGCACCGGTGCACTACCTGATCATTCCCAAGCAGCCCATCGCTACCCTCAACGATGCCAACCCAGAACATCAGGCCCTGTTAGGCCAGATGATGTTAACCGCGGCTAAGCTAGCTAAGGAAGCGGGTGTGGCTGAGGGTGGTTATCGCGTGCAAATGAACTGCAACCCAGACGGTGGCCAAGTGGTGTATCACATCCACTTGCACCTTATGGGCGGTAGAGCGTTTAGCGCTTAGCTCTAAACTAACTCTTTTAGGGCGCTCACCAAGGCTGCACACTCACTGGCACTACCCACACTAATACGCAGGTGATTAGTAATTCGTGGGCTACTGCTGAGGTGACGCACGATAATGCCACGCTCTCTCAGTGATGCCGCAATGTCTTTAGCGGCCATAGTGCCATGGGTCACAAACAAGAAATTAGCGTGCGAGTTGGTCATGCTAAAACCAAGATTTTTTAATTCGCCAGCGAGCTTTTCTCGTTGTGCAATATTGTTTTTGCAGGTCTTCTGAAAGTAACTTTCGTCTTCAATGGCGGCAATGGCACCGGCTTGAGCTTCTCGGCTTAAGGGGTATGAGTTAAAGCTGTTTTTAACACGCTCCAAAGCCTCTATCAAATGACGTTGCCCCAAGGCCAAACCCACCCGTAAACCCGCCAAAGAACGCGATTTAGACAGGGTTTGAATGACTAACAAGTTATCAAACTCGGGCACTAGTGCTGCCGCTGACTGACCCCCAAAATCGATATAGGCCTCATCAATGACTACAACACTATCAACATTGTTACTCAATAGTTGGCGAATATCAGCAAGGTTAAGCAATTCGCCTGTAGGCGCATTGGGGTTCGGTAAGATGACACCGCCATTAGGTGGCTGATAATCGGCCACGTTAATACTTAAGTCCGCCGACAACGGCACTTGCTGTTGTTCTATGCCATAAAGACCACAATACACCGGATAAAAACTATAACTAATATCCGGGAACATGAGGGCTTTACTGTGTTGTAACAATGCCTGAAAGGTATGCGCTAAAACTTCGTCAGAACCGTTACCCACAAACACCTGGGAGGTGTCTAACCCATAATAGTTAGCCAAGCTCTGACATAACTGAGTTGCATTGGGGTCTGGGTACAAGCGTAACGAATCACCCAACTCGGCCTGCATTGCAGCCAACACTTTGGGTGATGGCGGAAACGGGTTTTCGTTGGTATTGAGTTTAACTAAGTTAGTTAACTTGGGTTGTTCACCAGGCACATAGGGCGATAGCTCATGTACTTTGGGCGACCAAAACCGGTTTAGGTTAGTGTGGGTCACGGGTTAGGCGTCCAACTCAACAAGTTCGTAATCATGGGTGATTTCTACGCCACCTTTTTCTAACATGATTGAGGCTGAGCAGTATTCTTCGGCCGACAATTTAATGGCCCTAGCCACGTGTTTTTCTTTCAGATTACGGCCTGTAACCACAAAGTGAACGTGGATTTTAGTAAACACAGCAGGCACCGCATCGGCCCGTTCTGCGCTCAGTTGGGCAACGCAGTCAGTGACGTCTTGGCGGGTCTTTTTAAGAATCGTCATAACGTCAAAGGCGGTGCAGCCACCCAAACCCATAAGCATTAACTCCATGGGCCTTGCACCTAGGTTTTCACCACCCAAATTAGGCGGGCCATCAACGGTTACTGTGTGGCCGGTGCCTGATTCTGTTTTAAAACTGACACCACCGGCCCAACTAATTTGTGCTTGCATGTTTTTCTACTACCTATGGTTATTGCTGTGGGCGCCACACTTGGCTGCGACCAAATAAAGAAATTCCAACATAGCCTCGCAAATCAAGGCTACCGTCTGCATTGAGCTTGATGGTGCACTTGTACGACTTGCCATTACCTGGGTCATAAATCTTGCCACCTTTCCAATGGTGCTTGCCTTTCTTTTCACCAGCGTAATTCATGCTGTTGAGCATCACTAAACCAATAATGGGCTGACTGTGTTGGCTGGCATCTGGATTATTACGATCCACTTTGGCTTGACCATCTAATCCGGCTTCATGACCGGTCGCGTAATTAGGCTCTTTAAGAAAGGTAAACTTACCGAAATATTGGTCACCGTCACGGTAAATTTCTACCATGGCTTTGTCTTCTGGGGTCAGCCAAGAACCTAGGATTTGATCACCATTAGCCCACACGGCAGTGGTTGTTAACACCCACACCAAGGCAACTAAGGCGGTCAGCAGAACCGCCTTTATAATACCAATAGACGAATTAGTCTTAGGCAGGGCAACAGCTTTGGCACGGCCCTTAGTTAACGTGTTGTTCATGGTTACCTTCTCCTGCGATGGTTAATTAGCAGTCGCCGAACAATTCGGCTAACTTGGCACCCGGGTCAGGGGCACGCATAAACGATTCGCCCACTAGAAAGGCGTTGACGTTATGACTTTGCATCAACGCCACGTCGCTTGGCTGGTGAATACCACTTTCGGTAATCACCATTCGATCTTCTGGGATCATGGCCAATAAATCAAAGGTTGTCTGGAGAGTCAGGTCAAAGGTATGTAAATTGCGGTTGTTAATACCGATCAAAGGCGTACTTAATGTTAGCGCGCGCTGCAATTCGGCTGCGTCGTGAGATTCAACCAATACATCCATACCCAAGTCTTGCGCTAACTGGGCTAAGTCTTGCATTTTCTGGTCTTCTAAACAGGCCACAATCAAGAGGATGCAGTCGGCGCCGATGGCCCGCGCTTCATACACTTGATACGCATCAACAATAAAGTCCTTGCGAATAACCGGCAAATCACATGCCGCTCGAGCTTGTTGTAAATAGTCTTCGTGTCCTTGGAAAAAATCGGCATCGGTTAATACCGACATACAAGCCGCACCACCACGGGCATAACTTTGGGCTATTTGGGCCGGATTAAAGTCTTGGCAAATCACGCCTTTGCTAGGCGATGCTTTCTTTGCTTCGGCAATCACCGCAGGCTGGCCAGCCTCTAACTTGGCATACATGGCCTTAGCAAAACCTCTGGGTGCCATAACATCGGCCGTATTCGCTGCCACTTGTTGCTTAAGCTTAGCTATAGGTGAGTGTGCCTGACGCTCCGCAATTTCTTCTAATTTGCGCGCAACAATACGTTTTAACACGGTTGGGGTATTCATTATTTGGAAAATCCTTGAGACAAACCGATGAGCTGGTCTAACTTCGCCTGTGCTGCACCGCTAGCAATGGCCTGTTTTGCGGCCTCAATACCAGCGCCTAAATCATCTGCAAGATCAGCTGTATAGATGGCAGCACCGGCATTAAATACCAGCATATCTAAGGCCGCACCCGCTTGGCCAGCAAAGGCCTGTTTTATTAATGCCAAGCTTTGTTCAGCATCATCGACGACTAGATCACCTAAGCTGTCGTGGGCCAAACCATAGTCTTGAGGGTTAATGCTGTATTCACTAATTTGCCCATCTTTAACCTCCACCACATAGGTGGGTGCGGCTATACTAATTTCATCCAAACCATCTTCGGAGTGAACTACCATCACATGTTTGCTGCCCAAGCGTAATAATACTTCAGCCATAGGACGTTGCCACTGGCGGCTATACACACCCAATACTTGATGCGGTGCCCCAGCGGGGTTGGTCAATGGCCCCAAAATATTAAACAGGGTACGTACCGCCATTTCTCGGCGCGGACCAATGGCATGTTTCATAGCGCTGTGGTGGGCGGGAGCAAACATAAAACCCACGCCCAAGTCGGCAATACATTGGCCTACTTGTGCTGGGTTGAGCATAATCTCAACGCCCGCCGCTTCAAGTAAATCTGAGCTGCCGCTTTTAGAGGATATAGAGCGGTTACCATGTTTAGCGACTTGTGCGCCGGCCGCAGCCGCGATAAAAGCGCACGCTGTAGAGACATTAAAAATGCCAGAACTGTCGCCCCCCGTACCACACGTGTCTATCACATGATCGCCAGACACTCTAACACCCGCAGCCAAGGCTCGCATGGCGCTCACAGCACCGGTGATTTCGTCTACGGTTTCGCCTTTCATGCGCAAACCAATTAAAAAGCCGCCCACTTGAGCCTGGGTGGCTTCGCCGGTCATAATGAGGTTCATTACGGCGTGCATTTGCGCTTCGGTTAAATGTTGGTGGTCGGTTACGGCGGCAATGGCCTGCTGCATATTCATGACAAAAATCTCTTTTATTATCCTGCCATAACGAACCACAAGACAGTGACCTTACTCTAGCAAATAATGTCGCCAAACTTTAGCGCTTATGACCATCATTTTGTAAAAAAATGCAGTAATTTGATAAGCAGACGCTTATCGCTTGAGAAAATTGGCCAGCAACTCGTGCCCTTGATGAGTTAACACCGATTCTGGGTGAAATTGTACGCCTTCTACGTCGTGGGTTTTATGGCGAATCCCCATAATGGCATCACGTTCGCCAGCGTCATTAAGGCTCCACGAGGTCGCTTCTAAACAATCGGGCAAGGTGTCTGCTTTGACCACCAAAGAATGATAGCGGGTGACTTCTAGAGGTTGATCCAAGCCAGCAAAAACACCCGCTTGCTCATGTTCTACAAACGAAGTTTTGCCATGCATGACTTGTTTGGCTCGTACCACTTCGCCACCGAATACTTGGCCAATACTTTGATGGCCTAAACACACTCCCAAGACCGGGATTTTACCGGCAAAGTGCGCAATGGCAGACATGGAAATGCCTGCTTCATTAGGCGTGCAGGGGCCGGGGGAAATCACCAGCTGACTGGGTGCCATTTGCTCGATTTCGGCAAGGGTTATTTCATCGTTACGGCACACTTCTACTTGCGCACCCAACTCGCGAAAATAACGCACTAAGTTATAAGTGAAGGAATCGTAATTATCGAGCATTAATAACAAGGGCAGAACTCCGCCGGTAAAATGAACTTCAAGCTCAGGCATGGCTTAATAGCCACCAATTATACCCCAAACTTACGCAAGCCCACCAACATCAAAGCTGTGGCTAACAACAAATACACCACCATGGTTAACACCGCCTGCTGGAAAGCATAACCCTGGTCCACCAAAAAGCCCAACCACACAGGCCCTAACGCCGAGGCAAACACCACCAAGGTCCAAAATAAGCTTTTGATGGAGCCTAAAAATCGCACCCCGTAACACTCTGGCCATAAGGCAGCTTGTGCCGTTTGCGAAACACCTGACCCCACGCCTAACAATACCATGTAGGGCCAAATAACCCAGTAACTGTCAACCAGGTTAATGAGCGCCAAAGCGGCGGCAATCGGTAGCAAAGTAAACGGCATCACTACTCGCGCACTAAAACGGTCAATAAGCTGCCCAGTGATCACGGCAGTGATCACGGCCATCAAGGAGTACAGCAAGTAATTACTGGTCACAAAGGTATGCGACCAGCCTTTTTCATCGGCCAGATTTAAGTGATGAAAAAACATGGCTGTACTGACTAAGGAAGTGGCCGATACGCCCGGGATTAGCAAATAAAAACGATAATCTTTAAGTACATCTCGGCGGCGCCAAGATACCACATTAGCGCGACTGGTGGTCGCCATTTCAGGCGCTTGTTGTTCGTGTTTTTGTAGCTCTCGCTCGTAGTTTTGATGGCGCTGTTGATGACCCCGCAACAGCCACAGGCTCAGGGGCAACACTAGCACTAACACCAGCACCGCTACACCCATGTAACTATAACGCCAACCCACTGACGCAATGGCCGCCACCGCCGCGATAGGTAAGATCGCTTCACCCGCTGCAAACCCCATGGCCACCAAAGCCGTAGCCTTGCCCCTTTGAGCATCAAAATAACGCCCCATAGAGGTGAAAGCAACGTGGCTCATGAGGCCCTGGCCCGACTGACGTAACAAAAACACACCCATAACTAGCCACCAAATGGTTTGTGCCTGGGTGATAAACCAACAGGCCACAGCTAACAACAGCACCACCATCATGGTGTAACGGGGCAACGAAATCTGATCAATCCATTTACCAGTGATTGGCAACAACAATGCACTCAATAAGGTGCCCGCCATATAGATGCCGCCCCACTGGGTGTGGCTCATGGCAAAGTCTTGCCTTATGGCGTGACCAAAGATGCCGATAAAATAGGTTTGCCCAAAGGATGAAGCAAACGCAATCATCAACCCAAACAGTATAAAGCGCGGATGGTTTGCCAATAACGCCCGATACGCAGCAATGGTCACTCGGGAATTATTCGTCGTCAGCGGCGGCGAGATCCACCATTAAGTCATCCGATAGACCTTCCAATGCGGCCTGCAAACTTTCAAGATCAAAGTCTTTAGAGACCTGTAATTGAGCCCCCGCCACAAACATATCACCGCCCGACATAGACGCACTCACCACTTCGGTATCCAAACTTTGCACGCTCACGCCTTGGGCCACAAAAACGTTAGATACTTCACGCATAATACCGGGCTTGTTATGGCCCGTTAGGTCGAGCCAAATAATTTGCTGATTGCCAGCATCAGCAGTATCGATGCTTTCGTTAAGGGTAACGGTCATGCCCTGATCACTGAGCCCACGCAGGTCTTTTTCTAGCGCAGGGATTACGTTCTCATCAACATTAACTGTAAGGATGCCGGCAAACTGGCCCGACAAATGCGCCATACTAGACTCTTCCCAACTGGCTTCATGCTTATAAATGACTTCAGACAGCATTTGAATAAGGCCTGGGCGATCGGCACA
>CBDUDU010000053.1:0-15663 GCA_965366045.1 uncultured Oceanospirillaceae bacterium | reverse complement strand
GGCTGGTTTTATTAAGCCTAAACACTTACAGTTGTTAATCGTCGATGACGACCCCACAAAGTTATTGCAGCGATTACAGGAATATAGACCACTTGCCCAGAGCAAATGGTCTGATTAACTAGATTTATTTGAGACCTATATTATGATCGACACTAAAAAGTTTTACATTAACGGCGCTTGGGTTGCGCCTTTGGCCGCAACAGACCTAGACGTGATAGACCCTTCTACGGAAGAGGTTTGTGCAACTATTTCTGTGGGTGGCGCGGCCGATACTGATGCTGCAGTTGCAGCCGCTAAAGCAGCCTTTGATAGCTGGAGCCAAACCCCCAAAACTGAGCGTTTAGGCTTATTGCAAAAGTTTCTTGAAATCTATCAGGCAAGAGCCAGCGAAATGGGTCAAGCCATTAGCCAGGAAATGGGTGCGCCGATCGACATGGCTAATGTCTCTCAGGTGGGCACAGGTATTTGGCATACTAAAATATTATTGCGTGAATTAGATAAGTTTGAGTTTGAACGGCCTTTGAGTGACCGAGCGCCAAACGATAAAATCATCTATGAGCCGATTGGTGTTTGTGCTTTGATTACGCCATGGAATTGGCCTATGAACCAAGTGACCTTAAAGGCCATTGCGGCTATGGCTGCGGGCTGCACCATGGTACTTAAGCCGTCTGAAATTTCGCCTTTGTCAGGACTGGTGTTTGCCGACATGATACACGAAGCGGGCATTCCGGCAGGTGTATTTAACCTGGTTAACGGCGACGGCGTGGGTGTAGGTTCTCAGCTCACTAGTCATCCAGATGTCGACATGGTGTCGTTTACTGGCTCAACCCGTGCCGGTGCCTTAATCTCTAAAAACGCTGCCGACAGTGTGAAGCGTGTAGCCCTGGAGCTAGGCGGTAAAGGCGCTAATATTGTATTTGCAGACGCCGACGAAAAAGCCATTGTACGCGGTGTAAGGCATTGCTTTAACAACACCGGGCAATCCTGTAACGCACCTACGCGTATGTTGGTAGAACGTAGCATTTACGATCAAGCGGTAGAAACTGCAATGCAGGTGGCTGCTAAAACTAAAGTGGGCCGGGCTGCAGAGGCAGGCAATCATATTGGTCCTGTAGTCTCAGAATTACAGTACAACAAAATCCAAGGCCTTATTAAAGTAGGTATCGACGAAGGCGCCCGTGTTATTGCTGGCGGACTAGGCAAGCCAGAAGGTTTAGAGATAGGGTATTTTGTTAAACCCACTATCTTTGCCGACGTTAACAATGACATGCAAATTGCCCGGGAAGAAGTGTTTGGCCCAGTGTTATGTATGATTCCCTTCGATACCGAAGAAGAAGCCTTAGCGATTGCTAATGACACGGTTTATGGTTTGACTAACTATGTACAAACTCAAGACGGTAATAAAGCTAACAGAGTGGCCCGTCGCTTGCGGTCTGGCATGGTGGAAATGAACGGTACTTCCAGAGCCGCCGGTGCACCTTTTGGTGGCTATAAGCAGTCTGGCAATGGTCGTGAGGGCGGCGTTTGGGGTCTAGAAGACTTTTTGGAAGTGAAGTCTATTAGTGGTTGGACCAACGACTAAGTTTATTCATAGCTTAGACATCTGATTTGATCCAGCAAGCCTAAATGTTTATTTTTAGCCAAGGTTACAAAATAAACACTTGGGCTTTTATTTTACCTGTTTAGAATTCATATATGCTTATCACACTGCCCGATTACCGCCGTATCTATTCAACCATTCACTCCCTACTTATCAGCGACCGCGTGGCAAGCCACGAAGCAAGTCTGTTATTTAGCGTCTATGGTGCACAGATCCTTAAACGTCACTATGGTGTTGCTGCACAGCCGATGGTCGGTACAGCGGCGTTTCATTTAGGTCTACAGGCCAAACTACTAACCTTTGGAGCAGTTCAGACGGGTCAGTTAGCCAGTAATGAAAGCAATTACCACTGCTGGGTAGAAGCCGATGGTTGGATCATTGATTTTATGGCACCTTTGTACCCACAACTTGTGAAGCGTGCAGGTTTAAGTACTAATATTGCCTCTTGGATGTGGCAAAAGCAGCTTTCGAAAGCTAAGCAGTCGTTGGCCGACGTGCAAATGCAGGGCGACTATTTCATTGCTGAAAATGACGACTTAGGTGGCCAAAAATTATCCGAAATGCTGACTCAAAGCGCACATATAAAACGCGGTAAGTTAGCGATAGACTGGTTTGTTAGACCACCTAAAAAGATGCCTTCGCCGTTAAACGTGAGTTTAGATGGCGGTAAGAAACTGTTGGTGCCCTATAGCAGTTACTTGGTAAGCGGCGCTTGGTAACTAGGATTTAACTCTGGTGGTTTCTTACGCGGCCCGAGTAGATAAGTTTATTGCCCAGCAACTGGGCTGTAAAAAGCGTGATGTTCAGTTGTTACTGGCGCAAGAGCAGATTTTGGTTAATGGCGAAATTTGCCGTGATGGCGATGCCTTGATTGGCCAGTTTTGTACAGTCCAGGTTCAACAACAGATACTTCGTAAACAAGCCCCCATTTACCTTATGCTGCACAAGCCAGACGGGGTATTAAGCGCAACTAAAGATGAGCAACACCAAACGGTGATGGACTTGTTGCCTGCGCAGTACGCGAGTTTACATATTGCAGGGCGTCTAGATCTGCATAGTACAGGCCTGTTGTTGTTAACCAACGACGGCCAATGGTCTCGCCAAATTACCCAGCCAGACACTAAACTACCCAAGCATTATATGGTTACCGTTGCTAATCCTATTACCCAAGAGCAAGTGGACGGTTTTGCGCAGGGTATTTATTTTGCTTTTGAGGATTTAACAACGGCCCCCGCGCAGTTAAATATTACCACCGCGACTACCGCCAAAGTGATATTAAAACAAGGGCGATATCACCAGATCAAACGTATGTTTGGTCATTATCGTAACCCAGTACTTAGTATTCATCGTACCCAAATAGGCCATATTAAATTACCCGTCAGTTTGGCAGCGGGGGAGTACCGTGTGGCGTCAGACCCCATGGACTTTTGAACGTAACTTTTTAGTTTGACCCTTTTGAGTTTTTGTATCTAAGCGCCTAGTTTTAGAGCCTTTGGTGGGTTTGGTGGCGATTCTACGTTTTTCTTGAACCATGGCGGCTTGGATCACTTGGGTTAACTGCTCTAACGCGGTTTGCCGGTTAGCATCCTGACTCCGGCTGGCCTGAGATTTAATGATAATTTTGCCAGAAGCGCTAATACGGTGATCTGCCGTATTCAGAAGTTTGTGTTTTACGTAGGGCGGTAGAGACGTTGAGGCGCGGATGTCAAAAAACAAATGTACCGCTGTAGAGGTCTTATTAACATGCTGCCCCCCGGCGCCTTGAGCACGAATAAACTGTTGCTCAATTTCGTGGGTGGGAATAGTGATGCGGTTGGATATCTTTAACATACCCTATTATAAAGACTGTTGGCCTAGTTTGGCTAATCAAAGGCGGCTATCGAATTAGGTGTTTTTGTTGGAACCTTGGGCTGACCTTTGTGAGCCAGTAACTTAAGGCGCTGGTGACGACAAAGGCGAACAATAAGCGGAACCACAGTACCCCCGATAAATGGGCGCCCAATAACAGTACCAATAAGGTATCTTCGATAAGACTATGGCAAAATCCCAGTAGTGCCAGAGATGTAAAAATGTCCTTTTTGGAGACATGACCTGCCTGAGCTTCTTTAATCAACAAGCCGCCACCAAACGACAAACCCAAGGTGATGCCCACCAAGGTGATAGTGGTGGCTTCTTTGCCAATGCCCATGAGTTTTAATATAGGTCGTAACACCCATTGGATGACTCGTTCTACCCCTATGGCTTTGAGGACCTTCAAGAAGGATAGCAGTACAATAATGATAATTTGTATCATCACCAAAGCTTTGATTTGTGCCAGCCCCCACGGCATTAAACCGGGCGCAATAGGGTCTGGCTGCCACACCATTTGGGCAGGCTCTTGTAACCACTGGCTTTGATCGTAGAACACATGCAGCAACCAAGCAAAGGCAAACGCGCCGAGCATACGTATGACGATGGCCGCACGCATTCTCATGCCCGCTAGTTGCGCAATTTTGGTTTCAATGGGTAGGCCATGGGCCATGAGCAATAAGCCACTCAAAACGGTCATTTGAGCGATGGATAGAGGGGTGTCTAAGGGCAACGAATAGAGTACGATCATACCGCCGTAAATGTTTGTGGCTATGGTAGCTGCCCAGACTAACCCCATGCCTTCTGGGAGCCCTAGCAGCGCCATAAGCGGGCCCAGCCATTGGCCTAAGAGGGCGACACCACCGAGTTCTTCTAACACCTTAACAATAACAATCACTGGCACCATGAGTTTAAACAGGGGCCAAGATACAGCCACTATTTCGTTAAACAATTCTCGAAAAAATTGGTTTATGTGGTGCATATCAAGTGCCTTTGACGGTGCTGTAATAGGGAGCCGCGATGGTAACTGATTTTAGTCATCTTGTCTTTGCATTGACAAGGCCCTACAGAGGCTTCACTATCGCAGCCCTAACGCGATTATATGGATGTAACTCATGAGCACGACCCTACTGTTGGCATTGATTCCAACCTTCTTTTTTGTTTCGGTAACGCCGGGTATGTGTATGACCTTAGCCCTTACCTTGGGTATGACTGTAGGCATACGCCGAACCCTATGGATGATGCTGGGCGAGTTGATTGGCGTAGGTTTAGTTGCGGTACTGGTGGTGGTGGGCGTCGCTGCTCTGATCGTGCAGTACCCTGAGCTGTTTGTGGTGTTAAAAACTGTTGGAGGGGGGTATTTACTGTATTTGGGTATTCAGCTGTGGCGCTCAAGGGGCAAAATGGCCATTGGTCTTAATGGCAGGCCTAAAGACACAGGCTGCTGGCAATTGGCCAGCCAAGGTTTTATCACCGCAGTAGCCAACCCTAAAGGCTGGGCATTTTTTATTGCCCTGTTGCCGCCGTTTATTGACGCCACACAGCCTTTGCCCGCACAAATGGCGACGCTGCTGAGCGTTATACTGACCCTCGAAGCCATATCCCTATTGGTGTACGCCTTAGGCGGCAAAAGCCTAGTTAAGGTGTTACAAAAAAGCGGCAACGTACGCCTCATGAACCGCATTGCTGGTACCATGATGATTGGTGTGGCGGGTTGGTTGGCGCTGGGATGAACATGCTGAGCAGCGAAGGCGTAGCGATAAAACTGCAAAATGGCGCTGGTTAGCACTATTGAGTGGTCTGGTTGTGGTACTGGCAAGCGTGAGTTACGTTGTGTCCTATCAAGCCTTCATTCAAGCTGAGCAACAACGCACCCAAGATCGAGCTAGTCACTTCCGAAGCCTCATAGTGGGTGTGCTGACAGAAGACCTTGGTGTCATTGGGGTATTGTCTGGAGCGCCAGGCAAAAAAATCAACTTAACCAGCGCTTAGAGCGGTATACCACGACCTCTGGTTTGGAATCTATTTACCTTATGGATCCCGCTGGGGTCACGCGAGCAGCGTCCAATTGTCAACAATCGCGTAACTTGTATTTTATGGCCAAAAATTATGGTTTCAGGTCGTACTTTAAAGCGGCTCTCGCAGGTAATGAGTAATGAGGGCTCCTATTTTGCAGTCGGTGCCACCACAGGTATACTGGGGCATTTTATATCCAGCCCCGTGCTCAGTAAAAAAGGAACTGTTATAGGCGTCCTTGCGGCCAAAATACCTTGCATCGGGTCTCTCCTATAGTGGGTGAAGAAGACCGCATTATTGCCATATTGTCCTATTTTGATCGTCCTGGGGTGGCCTTTAGTCAGGCTGATAATATAGGTTTTTACGGTCAATCGAACGCCAAGGTGTAAGCTTTAAATCAGATACTTAAGCCTCAAAACCAGGAAGTCTAATATGATTGATACTCGCAAACTGGCCTATCTTAATGCTGAAGGTGCCGATGTCCCCCTTAAGAGCCCTGTACCTCACTCAGTGTTGCTCAAGGCCCGAGAGTATCGCCTAAACCGAGTAAGGCAGCAGCTTATAAAGCACGATTGTGGTGCTATGTTACTTTATGACCCAGTTAACATTCGTTATAGCCTAGACTCATCTAATATGCAGGTGTGGACCATGCATAACGCCACGCGCTACGCCTTGGTATTTGCCCAAGGGCCTGTCATTATGTTTGAGTTTGCTGGTTGTCACCACTTGTGTGAGGGCCTTGAGGGCATTGATGAGGTTCACCATGCCACGGTTTGGAGCTTTATGTCCACAGGTGATCGCAGTGGCGAGCGGGTACAGCAGTGGAGCCATGATATAGCCGGCCTAATGCGCCAATACAGCGGCGGCAATCAACGTTTGGCGGTCGACAAATTAGAACATATGGGGGTGCAAGCGTTAGCCGCTAATGGTTTAGATTTGATTGAAGGTCAATCACTCATGGAAACGGCTAGAGCCATAAAAAATGACGCTGAAATTGAACTCATGCGCTGGACCATTCGTGTGTGTGAGGCAGGTTTGGCACGCATATATCAACATTCTGTAGCCGGAGTTACCGAACAGGAGTTGTGGGCGCACTTGCATTTCGAAAATGCTCGTTCCGGTGGTGAATGGTTGGAAACTCGGTTGCTTACCTGTGGGCCGCGTACTAACCCCTGGTATCAGGAATGTTCAGACTATGTTTGTCAGCAAGGTCAAATGATTTCTTTAGACACGGACATGATTGGGCCTTATGGTTATTGTGCCGATTTGTCGCGCGCCTGGACCTGTGGCAACAGCCCCATGACGGATCAGCAAAAGCGGCTATATACGGCTGCGCTGGAACAAATCGATCATAATATGGCGCTAATAGAGCCAGGCCTAAGTTTTGCCGAGTTTAACCAAAAATCTTGGCAAATCCCTGCTCATTTTCAACCTTATCGTTATTCATTGGCGGCCCATGGGGTTGGTATGGCAGATGAATGGCCTGTAGTGCCGTTGCACCCCGATTTCGCGGGTGCTCATGGTGGCCAGTTTGAAGAAAATATGGTGATCTGTGTAGAAAGCCTTATTGCTGAAGCGGGAAGTGAGAGCATCAAGCTGGAAACCCAGGTGCTGGTTACGGCAACTGGGGTAGAGCGCTTAGATAGCTTTCCCTTTGAGCAGGTTTAGCTCAAAGCTATTGAGGCGAGATTGTTGCTTAAAACAACATCAATACCAACCCAATTACAGCGCAGCCTATGGTTGAATAACCGGCGTCGATGAAGACTAGGTTGCGGGGTTTCATACTGAAATTATAGTGGGTTACGGTCCAAGGGGCTGCGATAAATAAGCCAATTCCAAGGCCTAACAAAAGCCCGTCTATGAGCTGTGTTACGCCGACTAGGTCAAATAAGTGTTGCATCATAAACGACACAACAAATGCGCTGAGTAAGGCAATGATAAACGGCATTGGGCCACTTTTATTCTTGCCATTTTCGTCTTTGAGATCGCTTTCTTTGATCCCCGTCGCTGCCATCCAAGGTTTTGACAGACTCATGTACCAAATAGCACCAAAGACGTAAGCAGCGGCAGCGGCAGCAAGTATGTTAAGCAATTCCATAGCAAGTCCTCACGTTAATTGAAGTTAAACTATGGCAGATTAATTGACGCTTTGCCAATGCTGAGCGTTTATTGCTGGCGAGCTAACCAATACACTAATATACATCCGCAAAACATAAAGCCACTGGCAATACCAATGCTCAAACTGTAACTACCGCTCCATTGGGCCAATAAACCGGCCATTGCCGGGGCAGTCATCTGGGCCACGCCGTAGGAAAGCGTCATTTTGCCCATCATTTTAGCCGGTCGAGTAGGGTAGTAACGCCCTGCCATAGTCAGCACTAAACTGACGACACCGATAAACGTGCCTCCAAACAGCGCGGCCCCGACTAGAGTCCAACTCAAGTTTGGGCTAAGTAGCGGGATTAACATACCGGCAAACTGCAAAATAAAGGCCACCAAGAGGGCGTTTAGGTCGCCGATTCTACGGGCGATTAGATCCCAAATGATACAAGCCGGACCTGCAGCAATGCCGATCACCATAAAGGCCACCATGCCCGTGCCCACTTTAACGGTCATCAGTTCTACGTGAGCTACAATGAATGTTGCGATAATGGCATAACCGGTGCCAGCGCAAAAATAGGCCAGCATAAATACCCGTAAAAAGGTTTTAGTGGGAGGCTTGTCTTGCAACTTTGAACCATCCACCGCGTAACCAGTGAGGTCGGGTTTGGGTAGCCATAACCATGCTGGTATGGCCAGTAGGCTGCCTACGGCTGTGAGCCAAAACCAATATTGCTGCCAATTAAGATAAGGTTGAAGGAGGTAAACGAACAGTGACGTAAGAAAAATACCTGAGCCCATGCCGATAAAATGAATGCCTAGTTCAGACCGTAATTGATGTCTGAGTAACCAGTGCATCACAAGGCCAGAGCCAAGCAGCAACCCAGCGGCGCTACTGAGCCCTGCGAAGAATCTTAGTAGGCTCCATAACCAAAAGTTTTGTGTTAATCCTAAGCCGAGGGTCGTGACTAACGCTACTAGTAGGCCCAAGCGATAGAGCTGGTCTTTGGTATTGAGGTTGCTTATGCTGGCAGCGATGATCGCACCACAAAAATAACCCAGATAATTAAAGGCCGCTAGCCAACCTCCTTCTGCAATGCCTAAACCGGCTTGAGTTTGCATCAACGGCAACATCGGTGTGTAGGCAAATCGAGCAATACCCAGCATTAAAATAAGGCTGGCGATACCGGCGCTAAGTACTTTGAAACGTTGGATACGCAATGAGGCAGTATGAGGCGCACTAGTAGACATAGTCTGAGTCAACACTTTAAGGGTGAGGGCGTTCATTATGAAGAGGCGGTCTACACAATACAATCTAGACATTCCTCTAGCACAGTGGATATCGCTCCCACGCTTGGGCTAAACTTCAAACCTAACGCCTAAACTAAACAGCTGGAACTAATCATGGATGACGCAAACAACATTAAGCCCGATGGCGCCACTTATGGTAGAGCTTTAACGGGTATAGGGCTTAATCTGTTAGTGGATGAGATGAGCCGTACACTCACTTTTTTGCAGAAGGTATTAACTCTCAAACCGATTTATGCCGATACTGACTTTGCCATCATTCGCCATGACAACATGGAATTTATGTTACACAGCGACGCTAGTTATCACAGTAATCCGCTGTTGGGGTTGCTGAAACAAGGTGCGATGCGAGGCACGGGTGTGGAATTGCGGCTTTACGGGATTGATCCCGACGCTGCAGTAACTCAAGCCCAAACGTTGGATTACTACGTGTTACAAGAAGCCACGGATAAACCCCATGGTTTGAGAGAGGCCTACATTTTGGACCCCAATGGGTATATTTGGGTGCCCAGTGTTGCCATACATCATGACGTCTAGTTCAACCCTTTCTAAAACCCGTGGGCAAACCGTATTTTCAAGTTTTTTCTTTGCTTATTTTGCTTGTTATGGGGTGGTGTTGCCATTTTTGCCTTATTGGATGGTAAGCCGTGGGCTGGATGCAAGCCAAGCGGCACTAATCCTGAGTTCTGCTTTCATCAGTAAAGTGTTTTTTGGCATGGGTGTAGGTGCTTTAGCTGATGCTACCGGCCATAAGAAGCGTTGGATTTTAGCGCTGTCAGTAGTGACCTTGGTGGGTTTTTCAGTGTTCGTACAGGTGCAAACGTTTTGGCCTATGTTACTCACTTGGTTTGTAGTGGGGGCCCTACAAACCAGCCATATTCCTATGGTCGACGGATTAGCCATTGCCACCGCAAGGATCGGCAAGCTTAACTACAGTAGTGCTCGGTTATGGGGTTCGGTGGCCTTTATTGTGTCGTCAACTTTGAGCGGGCTCTACATTGCTGCTTATACCATTGAGGCTTTTCCAGCCTTATTGTTGGTTTTAGCTGCGGCTGTAGTGGTGTCGGTTTTGCCTTTGCCGGATCTTCGTCCCCAGTCTAAACCACAACGTAAGTTGGCGTTTTTAGAGTTGTTTAAACTGCCTGGTTTTATTGCTGTGGTGGTGGTTGGCGCCTTGGTACAAGCGAGTCACGGCGCGTTATATGCCATAGGTACCTTGCATTGGCTCAACACGGGTATTAGTGAATCGGTGATTGGTCTATTGTGGGCACAAGGCGTAGTGGCAGAAGTAATGTTGTTTGCTTTTGGCTTTTGGCTGATGAGAAAAATGGGTGTGCGGGGCTTGCTTTGGTTGGCCGTCGTGGGCGGCTCAATCCGTTGGATAGTTATGGGTTTCCCCATTGATATTGCCGGGTTGTTTGGTTTGCAAATGCTGCATGCATTTACTTTTGCAGCCACTCACCTGGCGATGACCCAGTACATCACCCACAAAGTACCCGACCAGCTTACAGCCTCGGCCCAAACGTTTTATGATGCCTTAGCTATGGGCGCATTTATGGGCGTCACCATGACCCTAGCCGGTATTTTTTATAATGTCATGGAAGGGCAGGTGTTTTGGCTAATGGCCCTTTTGTCCATCGCTGCGGGATTGGTTTTGGGCCGCAGCAATAGCAACTAATAATCAGGACTGACTTATGAATTTAGCTCACCTTTATGAAACCTTGTCGTTTATTCACCTATGCTAGACATTGCAAGGAGTAAATTTTTAGCTAAACGAATGTACCAATATACCAATGCGATTTTCATGGGGGTTAACCCCTAATCCATGGCCTGTGGGTAAGGTAAAGTAGCCATCGGTTGAACGCACGGCATTTTCTGGGTCATAGTGCTCATCGATGTAGTTGCCAGCGGTCCATACCGCTTCTAACAGATTCGGTTTAACTGTGGCCCCCATGTGTAAAATAGCCGCCGATAAAATATCGCCCCCCCAGCTGTCTTCACAGGTATGGGGAAGGCCTCTGGCTTCACAAATGTCCCGCATAGTGGCCATGGCATTAAGCCCGCCCACACGGGTGAGTTTTAGACCAAAGCCGTCACATACGTTACCGCCAATGGCCCGTAACATGTCATTAATACCCTCAATGCTTTCGTCTAGGGCAATAGGGTGAGACATTTGCGGTCTAATATTAGCCACCTCTTCCATGGTGTTGCAGGGTTGTTCAAACAAAAATGGAATATGCTGGCAGGCCAAACTCAGTTGCATGGCTTGACTACCGGTCATGCCACGATTAGCGTCAACGACCAAACGAACACGCTTACCTACGGCCTCCCAGACTTTGTGAACCACTTCGATGTCTTGCGCCACGTCACGGCCACCCACTTTAATTTGTAAGCGTTGATAACCTTGAGCAACCTTATCTTTGGCTTTAGCCGCCACGTCTTCTGCAGAGCCTTTGCTGATGGCAAAGTAGGCGGGTAGGCGCTCGTTTTCTGCGCCGCCTAATAAGTCGCACACACGCACTTTGTAGTGTTTGCCTATAATGTCCATGATGGCAAAATCTAGCGATGCTTTGGCATAGTTGTGGCCGTTGAGGTGTTGGTGCATATGCCGTTGTAGCAAAAGTGGCTGTAAACATTCACGACCAATGAGTGTCGGTGCCAGATGGCACAGTGCCGCTCGAGCACCGAGAGCGTGTTGGGGTTGGTACACCGGGCCTAACGGTGACACTTCACCCCAGCCGATTAAGCCGGTATCTGAAACCACTTTGACGATAGTGGCGTCAATGGACGTCAAGGACATAGTGGACATTACATAAGGGCCATCCACAATGGCTTGGTCTTTTTGGTAAATGTGTATTTCTGCAATCTTCATATACAACTCCGTAGTGTGCGAACAGTGACAGCTTATAGATTCGACAATAACACACTTGACACTTGTGTCAATATTTATGACACTGGTGTTATATGCGATACGATATAACCTAATAAAGGATGACTATGAAACCCACTGCAGGCCGTTCCCAGTGGCTTGATGCCGGCTACGACGTGTTGCTTGAAGCCGGTGTAGGCGCCATTAAAGTGATGCCTCTGGCTAAAGGTTTAAATGTGTCCCGGACCAGTTTTTATTGGCACTTTAAAGACAGGGCCGAGTTGCTTGATGCTTTGGTGCTGCGTTGGCAGGAAAAAAACACCGGTAATTTGGTCACTCAAGCGGGTTTGTTTGCCGCTTCTTTATGTGAATCTATGCTCAACGTGATGGATTGTTGGAGCGATAGTGATTTATTCGATGCTCAACTAGATCAAGCTATTCGCTACTGGGCACGTACAGACCCTCAGCTACAAGTTCAATTAAATCGAGCAGATGCGCAGCGGCATGAAGCCATAAAGGCCATGTTTATGAACCATGGTTTGGCAGCTGCCCAAGCCGAAGTGCGAGCCATGACCGTGCTCTATACCCAAGTGGGCTATATTGCTATGGCAATAAAAGAGCCTTTGACGTTAAGGCTTTCGCGTATTGCAGACTATTGCGAAGTCTTTACCGGCCAAAAACCCACCACTGTGGAAATGCAACGTTTTAACAGCCGTCATAAAATGGTACCTAATGATGTCCTCTAACGATCCCTTATTACAGCCCTATCAGCTCAAGCACCTTACCCTTAAAAACCGCATTATGATGACGTCCCATGAACCGGCATACCCAGAAAATGGCATGCCCAAGGCGCGTTATCTGGCCTATCACTTGGAACGCGCCAAAGCCGGCGTTGCGCTGACCATGACGGCAGGTTCAGCCACTGTTTCTAAAGATAGTCCACCGGTATTTAATAATATTTTGGCCTATAAAGATGAGGTGGTGCCCTATTTGCGCGATATGACCGACGCCTGCCATGAACATGGTTGTGCAGTGATGTTACAGTTAACCCACCTTGGCCGCCGTACCGGTTGGAATAAAGGTGACTGGTTACCGGCCGTGTCACCATCCCACCGACGCGAAGCGTCACACCGAAGCTTCCCCAAAAAAATTGAAGATTGGGACATCGAGCGCATTATTAGAGATTATGCCGATGCTGCGGAGCGTATGTACGCAGCCGGCTTAGACGGTATAGAGCTACAAGCCTATGGCCATTTGATGGATCAGTTCTGGTCGCCGTTAACCAATACCTTAGACACGCCATACGGCGGTTCGTTAGACAACCGTATACGTTTCACCTTAGAAGTACTGCAGGCGATTCGTGAGCGTGTAGGGCCTAAGTTTATTGTAGGCGTGCGCTACACTGCAGACGAAGCCTTTGCTGGCGGCATTAACCCAGCCGAAGGCATCGCTATTTCTAAAATTTTGCGTGATACCGGTCATGTTGATTTTCTTAATGTGATTCGTGGGCGCATTGATACGGATGCGGCCTTAACCGATGTAATTCCCATCATGGGCATGAAAAACTCGCCTCACCTAGATTTTGCGGGTGCCGTGCGCGAGGCAACAGGCTTCCCTGTATTTCATGGCGCTAAAATCCCCGACGTGGCCACTGCCCGCCATGCCATAGCCGCAGGCAAGTTGGATATGGTGGGCATGACACGGGCACATATGGCGGACCCGCATTTGGTACGTAAAATTATGCAGGGTAAGGAGGCCGATATCCGACCCTGTGTTGGTGCCAATTATTGCTTAGACCGCATTTACCAAGCTGGCGACGCCTTGTGTATTCACAATGCGGCGACGGGCCGAGAGCTCACTATGCCCCATGACATCGTTAAAGCCGCTGTGCGTAAAAAGGTGGTGATTATTGGTGCTGGCCCTGGAGGCTTAGAAGCTGCAAGAGTGGCCGCTGAAAGAGGTCATCACGTGGTTGTATTAGAGGCCGCAGCACAGCCGGGTGGGCAGATACGGTTGACGGCTCAAAGCCCACGCCGCGTAGAAATGTTGTCTATTATTGATTGGCGCATGGCGCAGTGCCAGGCCAAAGAAGTTGAGTTTAAGTTTAATACATGGGCTGAGGCCGATGACGTTAAAGCGTTGAGCCCAGATGTGGTCATCGTAGCTACGGGGGGTATGCCTGATACCGACGTGCTGAGTCATGGAAATGAGTTGGCAGTGTCAAGTTGGGATATTCTCTCTGGCGACGTGAAACTCGGCAACAATGTGCTCATTTTTGACGATGCGGGTGATCATCCAGCACTTCAGGCCGCAGAATTGTTAGCTGACACGGGCGCTAAGGTGGAAGTGATGACGCCTGATCGAAGTTTCTCGCCTGAAGTTATGGCCATGAACTTAGTGCCCTATATGCGCAGCTTACAAGACAAGGATGTAACCTTCACCGTGACGTACCGTGTGGACAGTGCGCGTCGTGTTGGGGATCAAATTGAGGTCACGTTAACGAGCGACTATGGCAGTGTTAATAAAACGCGTTTGGTGGATCAATTGGTTATTAATCACGGCACTTTACCCTTAGATGAACTTTATTTTGAGTTAAAACCAGACGCGTCTAATCAAGGTGAGCTTGATCAAACCGCCTTCATAGAAGGTTTGCCGCAAACTAGCGTGCGCAACCCCGAAGGCCAGTATCAGCTGTTTCGAATTGGCGACGCAGTGGCTGCGCGCAATACCCATGCAGCGATTTATGATGGCTTGCGCTTAGCCAAGGATATTTAATGCATTAGCATAGACAAATTGATAGTATTTATCACTCGATGAGCGCGTATGATGATAAATACGGTATGGATGGAATGACACTGAGGCAGCAACAATGCAAGCACTGTTAATTAACAAAGATGACACGGGTTATACGGCTCAATTAGGCCAAATCGAAGCAGCGCAGTTACCTGAAGGTGACGTGTTGATTAAGGTGGACTATTCAACCCTCAACTACAAAGACAGCTTAGCCATTACCGGCGCATCGCCTGTGGTTCGTCGCTTTCCTATGGTGCCAGGCATAGACCTTGCAGGCACCGTAGAGCACAGTGATCACGCCGACTTTAAGGCGGGTGACAAAGTCGTGTTGAACGGGTTTGGTGTGGGAGAGGGACATTGGGGCGGTCTGGCGCAGATCGCTCGCGTTAAAGGCGACTGGCTGGTGCCATTGCCTCACGCCTTCACGCCCAAACAAGCTATGGCCATAGGCACCGCCGGTTATACTGCAATGTTATGCGTGATGGCCCTAGAACAGCACGGCGTAACACCAGATAAAGGCGAAGTTTTAGTCACCGGTGCGGCCGGTGGTGTGGGCAGTGTTGCAGTAAGTTTGCTGGCTAAGTTGGGTTATACGGTAGTGGCCTCTAGTGGTCGAGCAGAAGAAACGGGCTATTTATTAAGCTTGGGCGCCGCCCAGGTACTAGACCGCAGCGAGTTGTCGGACAAAGGCAGGCCGCTAGCGAAAGAGCGTTGGGCTGGCGCCATTGATGTGGCGGGCAGTCATACCTTGGCTAATATCTGTGCATCGATGAAATACGGTGGCACCGTGGCCGCCTGTGGCCTAGCGCAAGGTTATGATCTACCAGCCACGGTGATGCCATTTATTTTGCGTGGTGTGACCTTAGCGGGCATTGATAGTGTATATCGCCCCAAGGCCGACCGAATTGCTGCATGGAACCGTTTGGCCCAAGATCTAGACGTCTCCCATTTAGAAAAAATAATGACCGAAATTAACTTGGTTCAAGCGCTGGAAACAGCTCAAAAGCAAATTGATGGGCTTACCCGTGGTCGTTTTGTGGTCAATGTTAACTCGTAAGGAACGTTTAACATGAATTTAATTAGTCGATACCCTGTGCCAGAACTGGCGGACTTTCCAGAAGACATTAAG
>CBDUDU010000052.1:0-15745 GCA_965366045.1 uncultured Oceanospirillaceae bacterium | reverse complement strand
ATGACAAATGGCTTGCCTTCAGCGGCAATGGCGTTAAATACACGGCCGTTGTAGGCAGTAGTCATAACCACTTCACCATCAGCTAATAGCTGTGGTGGCTGGGCACCGGATTCCCACCATATGGTTGAATCTTTAATGGTATCTAACTTAGCAAAAGCGCGATCTATACCAGCTTCTGTACTTAATACTTCGTATACGTCTTCTGGCTCAACACCGTCAGCCATAAGAGCGAATTCTAGGTTAGGCTTAGCACCTTTGCGTAAACCACGCTTACCAGGGAACTTGTTAGTGTCAAAGAAATCGCTTATGCCATTAACACCTTGGATTTTACTTTCATCATGGATGAATACAGTAGACCATACGATGTTACCTACGGCACACTCTGCTAGAGCGCCTGGAAGGAAATCTTCTGCAGCTGGAACGCCGTTAGCGCCATCTGGCAATACAGAATGGTCCATAACTTCAAGAATACCTTCGTCACAACCACGTACGGCGTCAGAAAGTTCTACGTCTACTAGGTTCCAAGTTACGTTACCGGCTTCTACCTGTGCCTTAATCTCGGCCAAGCCACCATTGTAGTCTTCAGATACTACAGTGTTGCCAGTGTAACCATTCCAAGGCTTATGATAAGCCTCTACTTGTGATTTAGTGTAAGCACCACCCCAAGATACTACGGTGATGTCTTCTGCTTGTGCGGAACCTGCAACCATAGTGGTCGCAACTGCTGCAGCAATCAGTGTTTTGTTAATAATCTTATTCATGAATATTTCTCCAAGTTTTTTTTATTGTGAATTGAGCTAACAATTCGGCCTAACTCCTTTTATGCATCAAGAGCCAAGCAGTCCTCCATTTTCCAACCGATCGGCACTGTATTGCCTTCTTGCAATAAGCTATTAGCGGCTGAATTAGGAACTTTGACGATAAAATCGTCGTGTCCGCACACTGTGAAGCGAGTGCGAATATGGTCGCCATGGTAGATCAATTCTTCTACCTTGGCGGAAAATAAGTTGTCGACAGTGTTGGTATCTGGATTAACAAATACGCGCTCTGGCCGCAAGGATACGGTAGAGCGATCGCCCACAGCGTTAACGTTAACTTTGCTGGCCACAAGTTGATCACCGTTGTCGCTCAGTATATTAACCTTATCGCCGTCAATGGCGGTTACTTTACCCATCAGACGGTTGTTTTCGCCAATAAAATTGGCTACAAAGGCATTTTCAGGCCGCTCGTATAAAGCGGCTGGTGCGGCACATTGCTGCACAATTCCATCTTCAAAAACGGCGATACGGTTAGACATGGTTAAGGCTTCGGTTTGGTCGTGAGTTACATAAACCACGGTTAATCCCAATTGCTCATGCATATGCTTAATTTCGTACTGCATTTGCTCACGTAGGTTTTTGTCCAAAGCACCTAAGGGTTCATCCATCAAGACTAAGTCTGGATCAAATATCAACGAACGAGCTACGGCAACACGCTGTTGCTGACCACCTGAAAGTTGCATCGGACGACGGCCACCAAAGGCACCAAGTTGCACCATATCAAGGGCTCTTTTAACGCGAGCTTCTCGTTCTGCTTTAGGGATCTTACGAACCTCCAAAGGAAAAGCCAGGTTCTCTGCCACAGTCATGTGAGGGAAAAGTGCATAGTTTTGGAACACCATACCGATGCCGCGCTTATAAGGCGGTACCTTATTGATGGGTTTGCCTTTAAGGTAAATTTCACCTTGGGTGGCAGGTTCAAAACCAGCGAGCATCATTAGACACGTTGTCTTGCCAGAGCCAGAAGGCCCAAGCATAGTGACGAATTCGCCAGGGGCGACATCGAGGTTAAAATCTTTTACGACGAGGGTTTCGCCGTCGTAACTCTTTTGAATATTTTCAAAGCGTACTAGTGGTGCTTCACCAGTCATAGGAGGCGCTCTTTTATAATTAAATAGACAAACGGGGAACTCAATAACTCACTCAATACTTCATGGGCCATTTAGTGCCGCGCTGCGGAACAAACAAAGTAACGCCAAACCAAGGTGCGGCACAACCCCAATATGTCTATAACGGCGCGAATAAGTAACAATATAAGACCTAATGGGTAAATAGGCGATTAAATAGGTAAATATAGGCGATCGAATGATTAGTGAAGCTAATCAGTTGAGATAGAAAACTCTTACGCTGGAGGCTTAGGTGGCGGCCAAACTATGGGTGTCGCCATCGACGGTTAAGCTTTGGCCAGATATTTTTGCGCCTAAATCAGAAAAACTAAAGACAATCATATTGGCAATGTCTTCGGCGTCCACAAAAGTCTCCATTGAGGTATTGCGTACGTTATCGTGACGTACTTTATCTAAACTTTCACCGGTTGCCTCAGCGATACTGCTAATGACCCGATCCATGCGCTCGCCGTTGACTGAACCAGGACAAATGCAATTGACTCTAATGTTAAATGGCCCTAATTCCATAGACATGGTTTTGCTTAGGCCCACAATGGCCCATTTTGCGCTGGCATAAGGGCTGCGCATGGGGTAACCATATAGCCCTGCAGTAGACGATAAGTTCATGATAGCGCCGCCTTGCTTCTTGAGTAGCGGTATGGCGTGTTTGGAAACATAAAACGTAGCATGTAGGTTGACATCGAAGGTGGACTTCCACGCCTCTATGTCTAAGCTCTCTATAGGACCAGCTGGTCCAGAAATGCCGGCATTGTTCACCAAAAAATCAAGTTTGCCTGCAAATGCCCGATCGAGTTGGTTAAACATTTGAGCCACAGCATCAGGATGGGTGACGTTAGTCACAGAAGTACTCAACTGTGGGTACTGTTGCTTAAACGCGTCTAATGCTTCGGCATCGATGTCACACACATGTACTTGGGCCCCGGCATTCATGAGCGCAATCGCGGTGGCTTTGCCAATGCCAGTAGCACCCGCCGTGATCAATACGTTTTTATTGCTGATGCCCTGCATACTGGTAACTCCGAAATGGTTGATAACTTGGATGTTGACCGAGGATAACCTTGTAAGCTTGTATATATCCGCAGTATTTTTGTCTGTTTTTGATAAGAAAACAGCGAAGCGCTGGGGATAAACTGCCCACCACCAGTTCATTTAAGGGTCATTGTATGACTAACTTAGCTTTTTATATTAACGGTCAATGGTGCGAGCCGTTAACCAGTCGCCAGAGTCTGCCAGTCATTAATCCTGCGACTCAAGCATCCTGTGCGCAGGTGTGGCTGGCCAACACAGATGATGCTGGCGCAGCCATTGATGCTGCTGCTGAAGTTTTTGAAGACTGGAGTAACACCACGTTAGAACAGCGCATTGTGATGGTGGAGGCGTTCTTAAAGGCCTATCAGCGCCGCTACCAAGTGATAGCTAGCGCCATCACAGAGGAAATGGGTGCACCAGCTACTATGTCATACGACATGCAAGCAGAGACCGGTGTGGGCCATACCCAAGCGCATTTGCTTGCTGCCAAACAAACAGTGATAGAGCACACCATGGGTGAACAAGGGCAGTTGCTCAAAGAGCCCATAGGCGTGTGTGTGTTGATCACGCCTTGGAACTGGCCCATCAACCAAATAGTGTGCAAGGTGGTTCCGGCTTTGCTGGCGGGTTGCACCATGGTGCTCAAACCCAGTGAATTAACACCGCTGTCGGCACAAATATTTGCTGAGTGTGTGCATGAGGCAGGAGTTCCGGCAGGCGTGTTTAATATGATTCACGGCACAGGAGAGACCATTGGTGATTACCTCACCAGCCACCCTCGGGTGGATATGGTGTCCTTTACTGGCTCTACCCGTGCCGGTAGCCAAATTGCTATTTCTGCTGCGCCCACGGTTAAACGTGTGAGCCAAGAGTTAGGCGGTAAATCGGCCAACATTATTTTTGCCGATGCCGACTTAGCAGCTCAAGTTGAGTGGGGCGTACAGGCTTGTATGTTGAATTCTGGGCAATCGTGCGACGCGCCCACACGCATGTTGGTGGAAACAAGCGTATACGCACAAGTGGTGGCGTTGGCTAAAACTGCAATAGACGCCACCCAATTGGGCGATCCACAACAAGCAGGCGATCACTTAGGGCCCGTTATTTCAGAGCCCCATTGGCACAAAGTGCAGGACCTTATAAAAGCTGGCATTGATGAAGGCGCCACACTGCTTGTGGGTGGACTCGGCAAACCCAGTGGTTTTGAGACGGGTTATTATGTTAGACCCACGCTATTTGTGGATGTAAATAACAGCATGACGATTGCCCAAGAAGAAGTATTTGGCCCGGTGTTAGTTCTTATCCCGTATATTGATGAGGCCGAAGCGGTGCGTATTGCAAACGATAGCCCCTATGGTCTAGCGGCCTATGTGTCTACCCAAGACATCGATAAAGCGAGGCGGGTGGCACGCCAGCTGCGCGCTGGTACGGTGCACATCAATATGGCGGACTTGGAATACTGTATGCCGTTTGGTGGTTATAAACAGTCGGGCAATGGCCGTGAATATGCCGCTTTTGGTTTGCATGAATTCCAAGAAACCAAAGTTATCGCTGGCTATTATTAAGTTAACTCACAGGTTGGAACAAAAGTATGAAAATAGGTTTTGTAGGTTTGGGTAATGTTGGTAGTAAGCTTGCTGGCAGTTTATTACGTAATGGTTATGCAGTAATGGTGCGTGATCTCAATGACGCGTTTGTGGCTGATTTTGTAGCCCGCGGTGCCTCTGCCGCCGATACACCGAAACAATTGGCCCAAGCGTGTGACTTAGTGATTACTTGTTTACCTTCGCCTGCTGCGTGTTCAGCGGTGATGGAAGGCGGGTCAGGTGTAGTGGCCGGGTTGTCTGAGGGCAAAATCTGGTTAGAAATGAGTACTACCGACGAAAGCGAAATTAGACGTATTGGTGATTTAGTTAAAGCCCAGGGCGCGCAGCCGGTGGATTGCCCAGTTTCCGGCGGTTGTCATCGGGCCGATACGGGCAATATTTCCATATTTGCCGGTTGTAGTCGCGATACCTTTGAGCGGGCTCTACCGATTCTTACCACTCTTGGACGTCGTGTATTACACACGGGTGACTTGGGGACGGCGTCTAAATTGAAGGTGGTGACCAATTACTTAGCCACGGCGCATTTGGTGGCTTTATCCGAAGCCTTAACCGCCTGCAAGGTGATGGATCTAGATATGAACGTGAGTTACGAAGCGATTAAAGCTTCTTCGGGCAATTCGTTTGTGCATGAGACCGAATCGCAAGTGATCTTGAATGGCTCGCGGGACATTAATTTTACTGTTGATTTAGTGCTTAAGGACGTTGGTTTGTTTAATACCCTGACTCAGCGTGAGGGCATGCAGTTAGACTTAGCCCCAATGCTGGTGGATATTTTTAGTCAGGCGCAAGCACAATGGGGCCCACGGGAAAGGTCGCCAAATATTATTCGTCGGTATGAGGAACCCATGGGGGTTAAGGTCTTAGGTTCGGGTTTCCCCACCGACATGATTGACGATGAGCCAGAAGAAGTCGGGTATGAATTGATGGCTTTTGGCCGCCAAGACGGTTGATTTAGCTTTTGCGCAAGGCACGGTTGGTTTTGGCTGTGGCGAGCGCTTGGGTGGGGTCATCGGGCCACGGGTGTTTGGGGTAACGGCCTTTCATTTCTTTTTTAACCTCGGTATAGCTGGTTTGCCAGAAATGAGCTAAGTCTTGTGTGACCTGTAACACGCTCCCTCTTGGAGATAAGAGGTGCACCTGTAAGGCCGTTGAGTACCCAATCATGGGTGCTTTTTGCATGCCAAATAATTCTTGTAGTTTGACCGCAAGAACCGGTGGGTTGTGGCTGTAATCAATGATATGAGCATTGCCCGAGGGTACCTTAAACTTACTTGGCGCTAACTCTTGTAGTTGCTTTGGTAGTGGCCATGGTAATAGGTTGGACAAGATAGAGGTTAAGTCTAGTCGCTTTAAATCCTGCTTGTTGTTCACGCGTTCCAGGTAGGGGCCAAGCCAAGTGCTTAGTGTTGCGGTGAGCGTGGTGTCCGACAAGTCGGGCCAAGGATTGGTAGCAGAACCCGTATAACTGTCATGCAACAGCTGCACCCTAGCTTGCCAAAGACGCAATTCTGGAGTCCAATTAAGTAACTCCATATTGTCTTGTGCCAAACGTTCACAAATGATTTGTCTACGTTGTTGGGGGTTCACCTTTGTAGCGCGTTTTTGGTGTAGAGTAAGTTGGCCAATAGCGGTTTTCTCAAAGGCCACTATGCGCTCATGCTCGGTTTGCCATGTCAGGCCGACTTGCGTCGTCACCAACTCGTTCAGCGGTCCTTTAAAAAGTTTTTCTGGCAAAGCAACGGCCAAACAAATACGTTGTTGGTCGTTGCCTTGTTTTGTGTCAAAACCAATGGTGCTAGCCACAGCTAACCAAATGTCACGATTAACACTTTGTTGGCTACTGACGCGTTTGCCGTTGGCTAGTTTGTAGAGTTTTGCGGTGCTGGTTTGTTGAGCAATACGTTCAGGCCAGGCTAGAGCAATAAAAACAGCTACCAGTTCTGCCTGCGTAAATGGCGCTTGCTCGACGGCGTTATACCGCAATTCGGCGGTAGGCGGCATTTGTTGATGTAAGCGTTTGCTTTGTTGGCGAATGCGCTGGCGTAAAGCATGCTGAGTGGGATGGCAGTCCAGTTGTCCTTTGAGCCATGCCAGTCGATGCATTAGGTCATGGTCTTGGCCGTGGGTTTTTAATAATGGGTCTTTTTCGCTTAATAATGCCGCTATGTGGCAGCCTAGGGTGAGCTGCTGGTGTTGTTGGGCGACAAGTAATAAGTGACCCAAACGAGGGCTTAACGAGATCTGACTCAGGCGTTGGCCATGGGTCGTAAGTGCAAATTGAGTTTCTCCCGTACTGTCAGAGCTGCCAGTGGCACTTAATGCACCTAGGCTGAGTAATAAGCGTTGGGCTTTTCTAAAAGGCCCTTTGGGTGGCGGATCTAGCCATTTTAAATCACTAGTGTCTGCACAGCCAAAGGCATATAACTGCAGGCACAAGGCGCTTAAGTCAGCTTGTTTAATTTCTACTGTGGCTTGTGGGGCTAAACTTTGATGTTCCGATTCACTCCATAAACGATAACAGCTACCAGCACTCAAACGTCCCGCACGGCCAGCCCTCTGAGTAGCAGCGGCACGTGACACCTTAACCGTGGTGAGTCGGCTCAGTCCAGTGCGTGTGTCGTAAATCATTTGTCGTGACAAACCAGCATCAATCACGCATTCAATGCCATCAATAGTGAGACTGGTTTCGGCTATGTTAGTGGCTAATACGATTTTCCTGTGGCCCGGTTTGGTAGGGGCTATGGCCTGTCGCTGCTGTTCCATGCTCAGGTCGCCAAATAAAGGCAGTAGCTCTACATGAGGATTGCTAAGAGGACTCAGATGTTCCAGTGCTTGACGAATTTCGCCTTGGCCGGGTAAGAATACTAAAATGCTGCCGCTATGGTTGACCATGGCTTGGGCAATGGCCTCGTGTAGCTGGTCTTGTAGTTGGTAACGGTTGGGCGCCGGTCCCAAATGATGGGTTCTCACCGGGAACTGCCGGCCTTCACTAACAATGATGGGTGCATTGCCTAACAGCTGGCTCACCGACTGGGCGTCCATAGTTGCTGACATAACAATGAGTTTGAGTGGTAACTCCTCACGCAACAGCTCTCGACCTTGAATGCACATGGCAAGGCTTAAGTCACTGTCCAAGCTGCGTTCGTGAAATTCGTCAAAAATGACTGCGCCCACGCCCTCCAAACTAGGATCGCTTTGCAGTATGCTTAATAACACACCGTGGGTAATAACTTCTAAACGTGTTTTTGGTCCGCTTTTGGTGTCTAAACGCATGCGGTAGCCCACGGTATTGCCACAGGTTTCACCTAAACTGTGGGCTAAAAAGTGAGCGCTGGAAAGGGTTGCTAGGCGACGTGGCTCAACCAACAATATTTTTTGCTGTTGTAACCATGGGCTGTTTAATATCGCTAGTGGCACTCGAGTGGTTTTACCGGCACCTGGTGGCGCTACTAAAACCACTTCGTCATAGGTCGTTAGTTGCTCTTGTAGGGCAGGCAGTACCTCTTCAATAGGTAATGAGGTTGTGCTAGCAGACAAGCTTAAAAAGCTTTAAAAGTGAGGGTGGTCAACGATCTAGAGATACCCTGTATATCAAGCAGGTTGTCATTAATAAAGCGGCCTACATCTTCCTCTGAAGGGATGTATAGCTTCATCAGTAGATCATAATCACCACTAGTGGAGAATAGCTCAGAGGCAATTTCTCGTTCATAGATGGCGTCGGCAACGGCATAGGTTTTACCGGGGTTACATCGAATTTGGACAAATACGCAGGCCATGTTAGGTTCCTAAAATAACAGATAAAAAAATGAATTGAAACGCCCACCATGTACCGCTGTATGCGTCTGTTGGTATAGACACATGGGGCACATAGCGTCGGTTAGACTTAATGGCTTACTTTAAAGAAGGAAACCTATAGACGCAAGCCATGGTTATGCTCAATAGGTTTGGTTCGTAATGTTAAAAACTTGTTGTTAGTATAGAGCGATCGCATATGAGACACACTAGTATTTGATATCGATTAAGTTAACCGCCCGGACCATATATGACCTTATTGCCACTTATAGTTGCCGAAGCCAAAAAGTTCCAGACTCTGCGACGTGATATACACGCTCACCCAGAGTTGTGTTACGAAGAAGACCGCACTGCAAAAATTGTACTGGATCAACTGACATCGATGGGTATTGAGGCGCACCCGAGTATTGGAGTGACCGGTGTAGTGGGTGTGATTAAGGGCCAGCAGCCGGGTGCAGGCATTGCCCTGCGAGCAGATATGGATGCGCTGCCGTTAGATGAACATAATGACTTTGCCCATGCGAGTACCTACTCTGGCAGAATGCATGCCTGCGGCCATGACGGCCATACGGCCACTTTGTTAGCCGCAGCGAGTTATTTAGCTAAGCACAGGGATTTTTGTGGCACGGTTTACCTGATTTTTCAGCCAGCCGAAGAAGGTGGTGCCGGGGCCCAAGCTATGATCGATGACGGTTTGTTTGAGCGTTTTTCTATTGATGAGATCTATGGATACCATAATTGGCCGGGCTACGAACAAGGCACGGTGGGGTTAGTGGCTGGCGCTATGATGGCCTCCGCAAGTGAATTTAAGATTAAGGTAGTGGGTAAGGGTGCTCATGCGGCTATGCCTCACCTCGGCGCAGATCCGCTGTTGGTGTCTTGCCAGTTGGTGCAGGCCTTACAATCCATTGTTACGCGTAGCGTTGACCCACAAGAATCGGTGGTGCTTTCTGTGACCAAAATTCATTGTGGCGATGCCACCAATATCATTGCCGATGATTGTGTCATTGAGGGTACTGTTAGATGCTTCTCAGAACAAACATTGCAGTTGGTTGAAGAGCGTATGGGTAAAATCTGTGTCGACTTATGTGCTGCGTTTGAATGTGACGGGATGCTTAATTTTGAACGGTCTTATCCAGCCACTATAAATCATGTAGCGCAAACGGAGTTTGTGCGAGAGGTAGCGGTGGAATTACTGGGTGCAGATCAGGTCGTGCCATTTACGCCAACCATGGGTTCAGAGGATTTTAGTTTTTATTTGCTACAAAAGCCCGGCTGTTATTTTGCCATTGGCAATGGCTTAGGTGGCCATAGAGACCAAGGCCACGGCATGGGGCCGTGTATGTTACATAACCCCAGTTACGATTTTAATGATGCGTTAATTCCAATCGGCGCAAGTTTGTGGGTTAAGTTGGTGCAAGGGCGCTTGAATAAAATAATGGTATAAATTTTTCACTTAGTGTAATATTTTTCGTTATGAAAATAAATACACCCAAGCTACTGATTGATGCTGAACAAATGGACCTTGCCACGCGAGCTGCGTGGTTGTCCTTTATTGGTGGCTACACGCAAGGTGAAGTTGCTAAACGTATTGGGGTCTCTCCCGTCAAAGCCCACCGTCTTATCCAACTGGCTCAACAACGAGGCTTGGTTAAAGTTTTTGTTGAGGGAGAACCGGCAAAATGCGTGGCCTTGGAAGAAACCTTGATACAAAGGTTTGGTTTACGAACCTGCCTTGTTGCACCTTCTGATCATACTAATAGCAGTGACGATACGGCCAGTTTTAACGAAGTGGGGGCCGGTGCTGCGCGGTTTTTTTATAACCTGCTACAAGAGTTGCCTGAAAATGCGTGTGTGGGTATCGGCAAAGGCCGGTCCTTGTCGGCTTTGGCTGAAAAACTACCTAAAGTGAATCGCGCTGACCTAACATTTGCTTCTGTTTCCGGAAGTTTTACCCGTAAATTTTCTACCAATAGACTGGATGTTGTTCAGCAGTTAGTTGAGCGCACGGGCGCTGAAGGCTATTTTATGCCGGTGCCTTATTTGGCCCGCGACGATGCCGAGCACGACATGTTGATGGCGCAAGCCAGTGTTCAGTTTAGTTTAAATCTAGCTCGCAATGCAGACTTGTATACCGTGGGTGTGGGTGCTTTGCAAACTAACCATTACCTTCACAGCGTGGGTATGGTGACCGATGATGACTTAGAACAGTTACGCAAAGCGGGTGCTGTTTGTGACTTGATTGGTAGCTTCTTTGATGTACAGGGTGCATTAGTGAATCATCCGCTCAATGGCTACGGGTTGGGTATTAAAGCGTCTGAAATGGCCGGCAAACGGGTGGTCGCTGTGGCTGGAGGTTTAGGAAAAGAGCTTGCTCTATTAGGTTCCTTGCGTACCGGTTTGGTGACCGATCTGGTGGTGGGTGAAAGCACCGCAGAAAAAATAGTTTCGATGATGGAGTTATCACTCGATGGCTAAACAATTGCCACATACTGCACCTTTTAGCTTGGTTAAGAGTGCGTCCAATAGTGAGCAGGGCGACCATCGGCTTGAACGCAACCCCGGCACCGCCTTTGACCTACAGCAGTTGGATAAAATTCGTATTAATCGCAGTGCCGTGGAGCGCCGTTGTGCGAGTTACGGAGCGCGTCGCAGTATTAAGAAACAGCAACAGGCCGCTTGGTTGTTAAAAGCCATTAGCCTGATTGACCTCACCACCCTGTCTGGTGATGACACAGAGGATCGGGTGCGGCGTTTGTGTAGTAAAGCCAAACATCCGCTGAGTGCAGGCTTGCAACAACGTTTGGGTATTGGTGAGCTTAATTTATCCACCGCGGCTATCTGCGTGTATCACGACATGTTGACAGCTGCGCACACTAGCCTAAAAGGCTCAGGCATCCATTTAGCTGCAGTGTCGACCGGTTTTCCTGCCGGTCTATCGCCCTTGCCGTTACGTATTGCTGAAATCGAATATTCAGTGGCGGCTGGAGCTGACGAAATTGATATCGTTATTAGTCGGCGCCACGTGTTGGAGGGTAATTGGCAAGCCTTGTATGACGAAGTTAAAGCCTTTCGTGCAGCCTGCGGCCCAGCGCATTTAAAAACTATTTTAGCCACCGGTGAATTGGGTAATTTGGCCAATGTCGCCAAAACTTCTATGGTTTGTATGATGGCGGGCGCTGACTTTATCAAAACCTCCACTGGCAAAGAAGTACAAAACGCAACTTTGCCCGTGAGCTTGGTCATGGTACGTATGATTCGTGAGTACCATGCTCACACAGGCGTCTATATCGGTTTTAAGCCTGCAGGCGGCGTGAGTGATACTAAAACGGCCTTGCTGTATATGATCATGATGCAAGAAGAGTTGGGTCGCCGTTGGTTAGAGCCAGACTTGTTCCGTTTTGGTGCGTCGAGTTTGTTAGGTGATATTGAGTGTCAACTAGACCACTATGATACGGGCTATTATTCAGCCGCCTATCGACACCCCATGGCCTAATAAGGGAATAGGATTACACGAATGACATTACAACACGAATTTGAACAACTCAACTACAGCCAAGCCCTTGAAAGCGATGTAGAAGCGCAGGCCTGGTTAACGCAACACCAACGCCGGTTTGGTCATTATGTGAATGGTGTGTTTGTGAGCCAACAAGGCGCGCAATTGCAGGAAGTGACTAACCCAGCAACCGCTGAACTGTTGGCACATATTGAAGTTGCTAACGCAGACCAAATAGACCAAGCCGTAGACGCTGCGCGTAAGGCACAACCGAGTTGGTGGGCTTTGGGTGGGTTAGGGCGTGCTAAAGTGCTCTATGGGCTCGCCAGAGGCTTACAAAAACATGCGCGTTTGGCTGCGGTGTTGGAGACCTTGGACAATGGCAAACCTATCCGTGAAAGCCGTGATGCGGATATTCCTCTAGCCATTCGTCACTTCTATCACCATGCTGGATGGGCCAAATTACAGGCTCAACAACTCAGTGGTTATGAGCCGGTAGGCGTGGCTGCACAAATCATCCCTTGGAATTTTCCGTTACTTATGTTGGCGTGGAAGATTGCACCTGCGTTGGCTATGGGTAATACCATCGTGCTTAAACCCGCCGAACAAACACCGCTGACTGCCATGTTGTTTGCCCATCTTTGCGACCAAGCAGGAGTGCCACCGGGTGTGGTTAATATCATTAATGGCGCGGGATCTACTGGCGCAGCTTTAGCTGCACACTCCGGTGTGGACAAGGTGGCGTTTACTGGGTCTACTGCCGTAGGGCGGGCTATTCGAGAGGCGACTGCAGGACAGGCTAAAAAGCTGACCTTAGAACTAGGCGGTAAATCGGCTTTTATTGTATTTGAAGATGCCGATTTAGATGCCGCGGTTGAAGGCCTAGTTGACTCCATTTGGTTTAACCAAGGCGAGGTGTGTTGTGCCGGGTCGCGCTTGTTGGTGCAAGCACCAGTGGCCGAGCAATTACATGCCAAATTGAAGCAGCGCATGCAGCAATTACGTTCGGGTATGCCGCTCGATAAATCAATTGATGTTGGTTGCTTAGTGAGCAAGCAGCAGTTTGAACGTGTCGATCAGTTGGTTGAGCAGGGATTACGCACAGGTGGCCATGCTTACCAAGCCCAAACTAAACACCCAGATCAAAATTATTATCCCCCGACATTGATTACCGGTGTTGATAGCAGCCACCCGCTAGTGCAAGAAGAGATTTTTGGACCGGTGTTGGTGTCTGTGGCTTTTCGCACTCAAAGTGAAGCTGTCGCCTTGGCCAATAATAGCCGCTATGGTTTGGCTGCCAGTGTGTGGAGTGAAAATATTAATCGGGCCATGGATGTGGCACCCAAGCTAAAAGCGGGCGTGGTGTGGATTAATAACCACAATCAATTTGACGCCGCCTGTGGTTTTGGTGGTGTGCGTGAATCTGGATTTGGACGTGAAGGTGGCAAAGAGGGCCTGTTTGAATACCTCAAACCGATGGGCTTAACCCCTGTGGTGACGGCACAGTCTAAACGACAAGAGGCGTCATTCGATGTTACGGCTATCGACCGGACACTAAAATTTTATATCGGTGGTAAACAAACACGCCCAGACTCAGGGTACAGCCAAGCTTATTACCATGCCGACGGAAGCCTAGCGGCAATGATAGGGGTGGGCAGCCGAAAAGATATTCGTAACGCGGTGAGTGCGGCGCAAAAAGCCAGTGCTTGGTCTACGCAAACGGGCCATGGTCGGGCTCAGGTGATGTACTTTTTAGCCGAAAATTTAACTCAGCGACACAGCGAGTGGGTTGCACGTTTAGAGCGTGTCTGTGGTTATGATACAGCCGAAGCCGAAGCCGAATTTGAAGCGGCTATTGGCTGTTTATTTAGCTACGCTGCTTGGGCCGATAAGTACGATGGAGCGGTTCATAATGCGCCCTATCGCGGAGTCACTTTAGCCTTGCCCGAAGCGGTGGGGTCCATGGCTCTGGTGGCACCAGACCATCATCCGTTAATCAGCAGTCTGGCCCTTATAGCGCCTGCCATTGCTATGGGTAACCGTGTGGTATTGGTGGCCAGTGAAGTTTATGCCAGCATCGCCTTAGAACTGGTACAGGTGTTAGAGACCTCTGACATTCCCGCAGGTGTAGTGAACATTGTCGCAGGGCCCAAAGCAGAGTTAGCGGTACATCTGGCAGGTCATGCCGAAATTGAAGCCATGTGGTGTTGGGCCGATGAGGCTACGGTTGCTGACGTTGAACGGACCAGTGCTGGCAATTTAAAACGTCTGTGGACGCATAGCAATAACGACAGAAATTGGCTCGATGTTGAGCAGGCCGAGGGTGTGGAATTTTTACGCCAAGCCACTCAAGTTAAAAATATTTGGACGCCCTACGGCGACTAATTAAAAAGAAGAAAGCGGCTTAAGCCGATCTATGTAAAAACGAGGAGAAGTATCTGATGAAATTAAATAAACTCACTATGGCTATTGCTGCAGGTGCAGTGTCATTAACAGTCTCTGTTGCTCAAGCCGACGTTAACCCAGCCGTTGTTTATGACAAAGCCGGTAAGTTCGACAAGTCATTTAACGAAGCAGTTTACAATGGTGTAAAGCGTTTTACTGCCGACACGGGTATCAGTGTTCGCGAAGTAGAGCCAACTAACGACGCTCAAGTTGAGCAAGGTCTTAAAAAGCTGGCTAAGCGTGGCAGTAGTCCAATCGTTGCTGTAGGTTTCTCACAGGCTAACGCTGTAAGTGCCGCGGCACAAGCGTACCCAGACTCAAAGTTCACTTTGATCGACATGGTAGTGCCAGAAGCCAACGTACAAAACGTTGTTTTCCGTGCTCAAGAAGGTTCTTTCTTGGTAGGCGCATTAGCGGCTATGAAGTCTGAGACAGGTACTGTGGGCTACATTGGCGCAATGGATATCCCTTTGCTAGCCGTGTTTGGTTGTGGTTATGAACAAGGTGCGAAGCACATTAATGCTAACATTAACGTATTACATAGTTTCATTGGTTCTACCGGTGCAGCCTTTGCTAACCCATCTAAGGGTGGCGAAGTAGCGCGCAGCCAGTTTGAATCTGGTGCTGACGTGGTGTTTGCGGCTGCCGGTTCTTCTGGTGTAGGTGTGATTCAAACTGCGGCCGATATGGGTAAGCTTGCTATCGGTGTTGACTCAAACCAGAACTACCTCCAGCCAGGTACCGTATTAACCTCTATGGTTAAGCGTGTAGGTGAAGCGGCTTACCAAAGCTATGCTGCGGAGCAAAATGGTACTTGGAAGCCTGGTTTCGTAAGCATGGGTCTTGCTGAAGGTGGTGTTGATTGGGCACTAGACGAGCATAACCGTGGGTTGGTTACTGCTGACATGGAAGCCAAAGTAAACGCTCTTAAAGCGGCGATCATTGCTGGTGAGTTAAGTGTTCATGACTATATGTCTGACAATACTTGTAACTATTAATAGATAGTTTGTAGTAGACGGTCGGTGGTTTGTAATAAACCGCCGACCAATAACCACCAACCGATAACCGTCGACCAATGACCATGAAAAAATTCGCTATAGAGTTAACTGATATTGATAAACGCTTTGGAGCAGTGCATGCCAACAACAAAGTGTGTCTGCAGGTAACAGAAGGCAATATCCACGGTATTATTGGCGAAAATGGCGCGGGTAAATCCACGCTTATGAGCATTCTATATGGCTTTTACCAAGCCGACGCAGGACAAATTAATGTATTAGGCAACACCTATATATTTACAGATTCCCATCATGCCATTGCTGCAGGCATTGGCATGGTACATCAGCATTTTATGCTGGTAGAAAACTTCACGGTATTAGAAAACGTGATTTTAGGCAGTGAGGGCGGCGCATTGTTGGCCGATGGTTTGGCCGCAGC
>CBDUDU010000051.1:0-15758 GCA_965366045.1 uncultured Oceanospirillaceae bacterium | reverse complement strand
CAACCTACACCACCAATAATAAGCCGTCCCTCATTATCCAGCCTAAACGACGACATCACCTGCGCCGTGTCCCAACAACCTTCACCTTGGGGCAAAATACCACTGCGCTGCTGCTTGCTTAACGGTTGGGTGGCAAACTGGCAAAAGTGGACAGGCGTGTGGCGAGGTGTAGCGGCCAAATTGAAATCATAGGCATTGGTGGCCAGAATAAGCCGATTAGCCTTAATGCTCCCCTTGGCGGTAGTCACGCACCATTGGTTACCGTTATGTTGGTAACTCAATGCTGGGGATTGGGTGTAAATATGCGCTCCTGCCGCAACCGCAGCGTGGGCCAAGCCAAAGGCATACCCTAAAGGTTGTATGGTGCCTGCGCGAGGGTCAAACAAAGCGCCGGTAAATTGGCTCGACCCTGTGCGAGTTTGAGCGGTGCTAGCGTCTAGCAGTTGTACTGGCGCATGGCGTTTTTGTTGTTGTGATAAGCGGCGTTTTAGATCTGCCAAACCTGCACTGTTGTTAGCGCAGTGCAAGGTGCCATTACGTACCGGCTGGCAATCAATTTGGTGCTCTTCTATGAGTTTAAATACCAGATCAGGTGCCGCGGCGAGCGCTTGGTTGAGGGTGTGCCCCGCGTGGTGGCCCAGTTGAGCTTCCACTTGGTCGGGAGGTACCCATAAACCGGCATTAACTAAGCCGACGTTACGGCCAGACCCGCCAAATCCAATGGAGTGGGCCTCTATAACCTGAACGTCAACATCTTGTTGTGCCAAGTGTAACGCTGTAGATAAGCCGCTGTAGCCGCCACCAATAATCACCACTTCAGTAGTCACGTGCGCCTCTAACGGAGTGCTAGCATAGGCATTGCTAACATTAGCACGCCATAGGCTATGGGCGGGTTTAGCTTTAGAGACAGCTTGTTTCACCAGAGATTACCTAATGAGAAGATTGATGATTTTATTAAACCGCGCGCCATAGGGAGGGTATAGGTTGGATAAGGTAGACTTGCGAGCTTGCTTAAATATAGGCCGTAACTTGCTCATGGCCATAAAACCCTCTGCGCCATGGTAGTGGCCCATGCCGCTTTCGCCCACACCGCCAAACGGCAGGTCGTGTTGGCTCACCTGCAAGGTGGTGTCATTGATACACACCCCTCCAGAGCGGGTTTTGTTAATCACATCTGCCTGTAACTGATTATCATTGCTGAATAAATACAAGCCTAAAGGGCGGTCGTGGTTATTGATATAGTCCAGTACATCGTTCATGTGGGTGTAAGTCATAATGGGTAGTAGCGGGCCAAAAATTTCTTCCTGCATCACCCGCATGCCATCGTTTACGCCGGTTAATAATGTGGGAGGTAGTTTGCGCAAGGTGGTGTCGCTGGTGTGGCTAGCAATCATAGGGATGGCCTGAGCACCCAGAGTAACGGCATCTGCAAGTGTGCTGTTTAGGCGTTGATACGCCGCTTCATCAATAACCGACGTGTAATCGGTGCTACTGGTGTCGGGGTAGCGAGCACTCACAATGGTTTTAGCGGATGCAACAAATTCGTCTACCTTGCCCTCGGGCACAAACAGGTAATCAGGCGCTACACAGGTTTGGCCGGCGTTGAGGCATTTGAAGAATAATAAACGCTGCGCGGCTTTGGCAATAGAGTAGTCTGGGGCAATGATAGCCGGTGATTTACCACCCAACTCCAAGGTGACGGGGGTGAGGTTGTCGGCTGCGGCACGCATTACTTGGCGGCCGGTATTGCCGGAACCTGTAAAGACTAAATGATCAAACGGCAGGGCGGAAAAATCGGCGCCCTTGGCGCCGGGTATCAGCGTAATCATGTCCTCAGCAAAGTTTTCTGCAAACAACGCTTGTAACAAATGACATAAATTCGACGAGTTAGCCGCCATTTTAATCATGCAACGGTTACCCGCAGCAATGGCGCACACCAATGGGCTAATACACAGAAACAACGGGTAGTTCCACGGTACCACAATACCCACTACGCCTAGAGGTTGGGGGATTACGGTGTTGCGGGCACCTAAGGCCCAAATCCCGACGGATCGTTTTTGGGGTTTCATCCACTTGGATAGCTTTTTGCGAGCATGGTTAATGCCATCGATGGATGGGAAAATTTCAGCTAAACGGGTTTCTTGGTGGGCACGATGGCCGTAGTCCTTACAGACGGCGTCCACGATGGACTGTTGGTTGGCCATAATCAGCGATTTAAGTTGGTCTAAGGTCTCACGGCGCTGCGCTAGGCTAGGGATTCCCTGCGACAAATAGGCTGATTTTTGCTTAGTAAGTGTAGCTCTGAGTTGGTCCGCGTTGACCTGAGGCTGGCTTATGGGTGTTGGCATGCGGTGTGTTCCTGTTGCTGAGAGAGCTAGCCTGATCAGGGATCATAACTAAACCAACAACAGAATACTGCAGATGACCGCAAAACCACAGTTAAATGTGGCCCCGCCTTTACGATAGTAAAGACGGGTGCGGGGTTACGGCAAACGCCGTTCTACTAAGGTAAGGATGCTGTAGAGTGCTACCGGCGTATCGTGCTGGTTGCGTACTTCTACATCCCATTCCACTACGCCTGTGGGTTTTTTGTCATCAGGGCGTTGGTCTTTATAGGTTTTTTGTTTGCAGCTTAGGCGCACTTGGATGGTGTCACCAATACATACGGGTTCCACAAAACGCAAATTCTCTAAGCCATAGTTAGCTAATACTGGGCCCGGTGAAGGCTCTACAAACATGCCAGCGGCGGCAGAAATTACAAAATAACCATGGGCTACACGTTGACCAAATAAAGAGTCTTTGGCGGCAATTTCGTCGAAGTGAGCGTAAAAATGATCGCCTGACAGGCAACCAAAATTAACGATGTCGGCTTCGGTTACGGTACGTCGGTGCGTGATTAAGGTTTCACCAATTTGGAGGTCTTCAAAGTGCTTCTTAAACGGATGCACTTGGGTAGTGATTTGTTCTGAACCTGGGTGGAATTCTTTGGTCACTGCCGTCAGCATTGTGGGGCTGCCTTGCAGAGCTGTGCGTTGCATGTAGTGTTTTACTGCGCGAATGCCGCCTAGTTCTTCGCCGCCGCCCGCGCGGCCGGGGCCACCATGTACCAACATAGGCAAGGGCGAACCGTGGCCTGTGGATTCTTTAGCACAGGCTTGGTTAAGCACTAACAAACGCCCATGGTAAGCGGCGGTGCCAAGTACAATTTGTTGCGCTTCTAGCGGATCGTCACTCACCAAGGAACCCACTAAGCTACCACGGCCCAATTTGGTGATGGCAATGGCTTCGTCGATGCTGTTATAGGGCATTAATACGGAAACGGGGCCAAAGGCTTCTACTTCGTGGGGCAGTGTAGCCGTTAGGGGCGCGTCACAACGTAATAACGTGGCAGGGAAAAATGCACCGCCGTCTCGGTTGCCACTATGCAGGGCAAAGTCTTGGCTGCCGCCATAAACCACTTGAGTATGCTGCTTTAAACGATTTAATTGTTGCCAAGTGTCTGCTACTTGGTCGCGGCCTACCAATGGCCCCATACGCACGCCTTCTTGTGATGGGTCGCCCATAGTCATCTTTTGCAGACGAGCAATCACCGCGTTGGACACGGCATCCATCAAATTTGCAGGCACAATGGCACGACGAATAGCGGTACACTTTTGGCCGGCTTTCACGGTCATTTCAGTCACTAAAGACTTAACGAATAGATCAAATTCCGGAGTGTCGGGCGTGGCTTGCTGGCCAAGAATGCTGTAGTTAAGCGAATCAGCCTCCATGGTGAAGGGGATGCTGTTGGCCATGATGTTGGCATGGCTTTTTAGTTTTTGACCGGTCACAGCGGAGCCTGTGAAGGTGACGATGTCTTGCTCGTTGAGTTGATCTAATAAGTCGCCTACACCGCCACAAATAAGCTGGATGGCGCCTTCTGGTAACAAACCAGACTCGACAATGGCTTGAACCATGAGCTGAGTGAGGTAGCAAGAAACACTGGCGGGTTTAACGATAACCGGTACACCCGCGGCTAAGCTGGGCGCAATTTTTTCTAACATACCCCAGCACGGGAAGTTAAAGGCGTTAATGTGTACGGCTACGCCCTCTTTAGGCACTAGAATATGCCGACCCACAAATGAGCCGCCCGCAGACAGTGCTTCACAGGGGCCCTCTATGGCATAGGTTTCGTTAGAGAACTCGCGACGCACCATACCCGAATAGCTAAATAGGGTTTGAATACCTCCTTCAATGTCTACCCAGCTATCCAATTGAGTGGCGCCAGTACAGGCAGACAGGGTATAAAATTCTTGTTTACGACCTAGCAGATATTTGCCTAAATGTTTGAGCATATTGGCGCGCTGGTGCAAGGTCATTTTACGCAAGGCGGTGCCGCCAACATTGCGGCCATAGGTTGCAACTGCTGCAAAGTCGATGCCTTGGCTGCTGATTTGTGCCACTGGATCGCCACTCACTGCGTGGTAAATTTCAACCCCAGTATCATCACTGGTATGCCACTGACCGCTAACGTAACTTGCTACTTTCATGTGTTGTTCCTGTTATACGTCGTAGTCTAAGACGATTTTGGCGCTAATGGGGAAGCTTTGACAGCTCAGTACGTAGCCATCTTTAATTTCGTAGTCTTCTAAGGCGTGGTTGGTGTCCATTTCTACTTCGCCTTCGAGCACTTTACATTTGCAGGTGGAGCACACGCCAGCTTTGCAAGCCCATGGTAGGTCTGCGCCTTCGGCAAGGCCTGCTTCAAGGATGTTTAAACTGTTGTGAGCTAACTCAAAGCTGCGGGTGTGGCCGTCGGCGCGGATACTAATCTCGCTAGTATTAGCGCTGGTGGCCGTAGGTTTGCGCTGACGTGCTGCGCTGCCTGCTGTTTGTGTGCCAAACAGTTCTAAATGCACCTTATCGGCTTTGATGCCAGCCTTAATAAGGGCTTGTTGGCAATCTTTACTCATGTCTTCTGGGCCGCAGATAAAGCACTCACTGAGGCGGTCTGGGTGGATCCATTGCTCAAGCAATTGGCCAATTTTTTGACCATCTATACGGCCATTAAATAGGTCGATGTCCTGCTGTTCACGGCTCATCACGTAGATTACATTAAGCCGTTGCATGTACGTATTTTTTAGGTCTTCCAACTGTTCCCTAAAGATTACGCTGCTGGTGGCACGGTTGCCGTACACCAAGGTGACCTTGGAGGTGGCTTCTGTCTCTAACATGCTTTTGGCAATAGACATGATAGGTGTAATGCCCGAGCCCGCGGCAATTAGGAGGTACTCGCCTTGGTGGTCTGAGTCTAGCGTGCTGGTGAAGTGGCCTTGGGGCGGCATTACGTCAATTTGTTGGCCTACTTTAAGATGCTGGTTGGCCCAGGTTGAAAATTGGCCATCGGTCACTTGTTTAACGGCTACACGTAGTTTTTGCTGGCCTACACTTTCACAAATGGAATAAGCGCGGCGTACTTCTTGGCCTTCTACCTGAGTTCTAAGGGTGAGGTATTGGCCTTGTTGGTAATGGAATTTCTCGGCTAAGTCGGCCGGTAAATCAAAGGCGATGGAAACGGTGTCGCGAGTCTCGTTGGTGAGTTGATTTACGGTGAGAGGGTAAAAATGTTTCATAGTGAAAGGCTCATCAAGTTAAATCGTTTTGAAATAATCAAACGGTTCTAAGCAGCTGTTGCAGCGATACAGGGCTTTGCAGGCGGTAGAGCCAAACTGGTTGAGTAAGGCTACATGGAGGCTGCCGCACTGGGGGCAGGCTAAGGTGGTGATGTCATCTAGGGGCGGTGCAATGCCGGCTTGTTTAAGTGCCGTACGGCCTTTTTGCGTCATCCAAGTGCTGCACCAAGCGGGTGATAACACGGTTTCAACTCGGTTGGGTACACCGGCGCGCTTAAGCGTATGGTGCACTTCGCTGGCAATAAAATCCGTGGCAGGGCAACCGGAATAGGTGGGTGTCACTTGCACCAGCCAGTGTTGTTCATGTTGTTGGAGTTTGGCACTGCGCACAATGCCTAAGTCCACCACACTCACCATGGGCAATTCCGGGTCTGGCACCAGCTCTAACAATTGCCACACCTCGCTCTCGGTAGGTGTGGTGTGATGAAAGTCGAGCTGACGGCCACGGTCGGTGGAGATCAGCGGTTGCACTTCTACCATACCGCACCAGGGTGGGCGCGATAGAGGCTTTGCATTTCTGCTAACATCAATCCAAAAGGTTCGCTGTGTTCGCCTTGTTTGCCACCAAATTTTTGGAAACACTCTGCCGGTAGCGTAAGCGTCGCTTCAGCCATGGTTTGGCTCACAATGGCGCGCCATTGGCCTTCAATATCGGCTTGATTTGCCGCAATGCCTTGGGCAACCAGTTGGAGCTCTTCATCACCTTGTACAAACAATTCATCGGTAAAGGACCACAAATCGTTGATAGCCGATTGCATGTAGTCGTGGCTTTGCTGGGTGCCATCACCAAGGCGAATAACCCAGTTGCGCGAACGTTGTTGGTGGTAATCCACTTCTTTAATGGACTTGGCAGCAATGGCCGCAATTTGGCTGTCTTGGCTTAGGCACAGTGCATTTAACGTAAGATGATGCCACACATCAAACAAGTATTGGCGGGTCATAGTGTTGGCAAAGTTACCGTTGTCTTGTTCGCACAATAGTAGGTTTAAAAATTGTCGCTCATCGCGGCCCATGGCGAGGGCGTCGCAATCACCTAATTGTGGGTTTCTGGCTACGGCATAGTCTAGCCAATTACGCGCTTGACCAAATAGGTCGAGGCTGGTGTTCATTAGAGCCGTTTCTTCTTCTAGAATCGGCCCATGGGTACATAATTCACACAGGCGCTGGGCCAGTACTAACGGGTTGTCGGCCAAGTGCAAGATGTACTGGTTGAGTGAGTCGTGGCCTTGAGTGGCGTAACAATGGCTCATTACATTTTATCCACGCTGGCAGGCAGCTGATAAAACGACGGGTGACGGTAAATTTTTTCTACCGGTGAGGTAAACATGGCGTCTTTTTGCTCTGGTGCACTGGCACAAATGGCGTTGGAATCCACCACCCAAATGCTGGTGCCTTCATTGCGACGGGTGTACAACTCACGGGCATTTTCCATGGCCATGGTTTCGTCTGCGGCGTGTACGCTACCTACATGTTTGTGGCTTAAACCATGACGGCTGCGGATAAACACTTCGTATAAAGGCCAATCGGTTTTGTTCATGTTTATGCCACCTTGTTGGTATTGGATTGTTGAGACTTGGTGTTGGCTTGTTTGTCGGCGTAGGCAATCGCCGCTTCTCTAACCCAAGCGCCATTCTCATGGGCTTGTACTTTACGAGCTAGGCGTTGTTTGTTGCAGGGGCCATTGCCTTTAATTACGGCAAAAAACTCGGCCCAATCAATGGTGCCGTAATCGTAATGGCCGGTTTCTTCATTCCACTTGAGGTCTGGGTCTGGCACGGTGCAGCCTAGTACTTCTAACTGAGGTATGGTTTGGTCGATAAACTGCTGGCGGATTTCGTCGTTGCCTTTACGTTTGATCTTCCAAGCCATGGATTGCGCCGAGTTAGGTGATTCGTCATCCGTAGGGCCAAACATCATTAGTGATGGCCACCAAAGTCGGTTGATGGAGTCTTGCACCATGTCTTTTTGTGCCTGGGTGCCTTGTTGCATCATGGTGAGCAGCAGTTCGTAACCCTGGCGCTGATGAAAGCTTTCTTCTTTACAAATACGCACCATGGCGCGGGCATAAGGGCCATAAGATGTGCGCTGTAGCATCACTTGGTTAACAATGGCCGCGCCATCTACTAACCAGCCCACGGCGCCAATGTCGGCCCAGCTAAGGGTAGGGTAGTTAAAGATACTGGAATACTTGGCTTTGCCTGTGTGCAAGTCGTCGAGCATTTGCGAGCGACTAGCACCTAAGGTTTCGGCAGCACTATAGAGATACAAGCCATGACCACATTCGTCTTGAATTTTAGCCGCAAGCTGTAATTTGCGTTTAAGGGTCGGTGCGCGAGTGAGCCAATTGCCTTCCGGTTGCATGCCGATAATTTCTGAATGGGCATGTTGGGAAATCTGCCGTATTAAGGTTTTACGGTAGGCTTCTGGCATCCAGCTTTGCGGTTCAATTTTGTCTTCGGCATCAATCTGCGCCATAAACGCCGCTTCTTGGGCGTCCATATCGGCGCGGTCTTTTACTTGCTTAACGCCGGTCTCAACCATTTGTGCGTACATAGGGGGCTTCCTCGATAATTCTTGGTAAATGATACAATATATTAATATTAAGTCAATATTTTTGTATCACTTATCGCAAATCGCGTACGCGTACGGCTTTGCCTTCGGAACGTGGCAAACTACCCGGCGCACTAATATCAATGCGGCAGCTAATGCCGATAAAGGTTTTGATTTTGTTGACCAATTGCTTTACCACCTGATCCTGCTGCTCGGTATCAATGTGGGCATAGTTTGGGTTTAACTCGATATTCACGGTGATTGCATCCATGTTGCCAGCTCGGGTTAAGTCTATTTGATAATGCGGCGACAGCTCTGGCAAGGTGAGCGCTAGCTCTTCTATTTGAGACGGGAATACGTTGACGCCACGAATAATCATCATGTCATCGCTACGGCCAGTAATCTTATCCATGCGCCGCATAGGGCGTGCCGTGCCTGGTAATAGGCGGGTAAGGTCGCGGGTGCGGTAACGAATCACCGGCATGGCTTGTTTGGTGAGCGAGGTGAATACAAGTTCGCCATACTCGCCGTCTGGCAATACTGCACCAGTGCTAGGGTCTACGATTTCCGGATAAAAGTGGTCTTCCCATAGGGTGGGGCCATCTTTGGTTTCCAAGCATTCCATACCCACACCAGGCCCCATCACTTCCGACAGACCATAGATATCCAAGGCATCAATGCCCATGCGTTGTTCAATGGCGGTACGCATGGTGTTGGTCCAGGGTTCGGCACCAAAAATACCTAACCGTAGCTTTAAGCTATGTGGATCAATACCTTGTTTTTCCATCTCATCGGCTAAGTTAAGCATGTAAGACGGCGTCACCATAATGATGTCTGGGTTAAAGTCGTTGATTAATTGCACTTGTTTGGCGGTTTGGCCACCGGACATGGGGATCACCGTACAGCCTAGTTTTTCTGCGCCATAATGTGCCCCTAAACCACCTGTAAACAAGCCGTAGCCATAGGCCACATGTACCATGTCTTCTGCACTACCGCCGGCCGCACGAATAGAGCGCGCCATCACCGTGGCCCAAGTGTCTATGTCGTCTGCGGTATAACCCACTACTGTGGGTTTGCCGGTAGTGCCACTTGATGCGTGCACGCGCACTATGTCTTTTTGTGGTACTGCAAACATATTGAATGGGTAGTTGTCGCGCAAATCACTTTTAATGGTAAACGGAAATTGGCTTAAATCAGACAAGTCTTTAAGGTCGCCAGGAGCAAGGCCCGCAGCATCAAAGCTGTTTTTGTAATGAGACACATTGTCGTAGGCGTGTTGTAGACTCCAGCGCATACGCTCAAGCTGTAAGGCGCGAAGTTCGTCAATACTGGCCGATTCTATGGGTTCTAATTGACTCATTCTATGCTCCTAAGTCTGAGGTGGTGGGGTCGATAATATGGGTGCCTATTTGATGGGCGCGGCCACGAAATTGGGCGATGGGTTGCTGGTCTGAATTAGTGATTTCAACGTCGTACAAACCCGTAACTTTACCACGGGACAAGCGCTTTGCTGTGGCAGTGAGGAGATCTTGAGCCTTGGCCGGCCGTATAAAGTCGATGCTGCAGCCAGAGGCTACGGTGGGGCGGTTGTCACTATTGCAAGCAAAGGCAAAGGCCGAATCGGCCATGGCAAACAAAAAGCCGCCATGACAAGTGCCGTGGCCGTTGAGCATAAAGTCTTGTACTTGCATGGTCATGCAAGCTTGGCCTTCATCCACCCATTGCATTTCTATGCCCAGGTGCTGGCTGGCATGGTCGTTTTTCCACAGCTGTTTGAAACAGGCTTCGGCTAGCTCTTTAGGCTCACTCATGGCAGCTCCTATCGGCCCGTATAGACTGGGGTTTGTTTGTTCATAAACGCTTTTACACCAATTTGGTAGTCTTCACTTTGGCCTGCTTGACGCTGTAATTGGCTTTCTAGGTCTAACTGGGTATCAAGATCGTTATCAAAACTGGCATTAAGGCTTTGTTTAATTAAGCCTAAGCCATGAGTCGGTTGGGTGGCCAAGTGTTGGGCTAACTGTTGGCAATGGGGCATGAGTTCATCATCGGCTTTCACCTCCCAAATAAGGCCCATTTTTTCGGCTTGGGTGGCACTAAGTTTGTCACCCAAAAGTGCGAGACCTTTGGCCTTGGCTAAGCCTACTAAACGGGGCAAGACCCATGTGCCACCAGCATCGGGGATTAGGCCTAAACGACAAAAGGCTTGAATAAAACTTGCGCTCTGGGCAGCTATTACTAGATCACAAGCCAAGGCGATGTTAGCGCCAGCCCCAGCTGCTACACCGTTAACGGCGCAAATCACGGGCATAGGAAGGTCGCGCAAGCTTTTGATGAGCGGGTTATAGTAGGTGTTGAGCGTGGCGCCCAAATCGGGGGCTTGCTGGCCATCATCAAAGTTACGATCACCCAAATCTTGCCCCGCACAAAAGCCGCGGCCGGCGCCGGTGATTAACACGCAGCGTACACTCTGGTCGGATTTAACCGTAGCCATGGCTTGTTGTAACTGTTGGTGCATGTCCACATTAAAACTGTTGAGATTTTTTGGGCGGTTAAGAGTGATAGTAGCCACTCCCTCATGGATGCTTAATAAAATAGAATCTGACATTTTTTGGTCTCTTTTAAATGACATGGATCAATGATAATCTAGCCACACGATAAAAAGATACAAAAACAAGAAGATTAATTGATTTTGTGTATCTCTTTATAACCATGCGCTACAAAACCCCTACAATTAACCAAGGAAATTGACTCATGCCCTGTTATCAAATGGACGGCATCACCCCCGTAGTCGACCCCACCAGTTATGTCCACCCTACGGCGGTGATCATTGGAGACGTGATCATTGGCGCCCATTGTTACATTGGCCCGGCCGCTTGTTTACGTGGTGATTTTGGCCGCTTGGTGCTAGAACAAGGTGTTAACGTACAAGATACCTGTGTGATGCATGGTTTTCCAGGCTCAGACACAGTCATCGAAGTAGATGGCCACATTGGCCACGGTGCCGTAGTGCATGGTGCACACATTGGTCGCAACGCCTTGGTGGGCATGAACGCAGTGGTGATGGACGGTGCTCAAATAGGCGCCGAATCGATTGTGGCGGCCTGCGCCTTTGTAAAAGCCGGTTTTGAATGTGGCGAGCGCAGCATGGTGGTGGGTATGCCTGCTAAGGTGTTGCGGCAAGTGACCGATACCGAACTTGAGTGGAAACATAACGGCACGCTAGATTATCAAGATCTAGCCCTACGATGCCAAGCGACGTTACGCGAGTGCGAACCATTACCACAAGTGGAAGACAACCGTCAGCGTATGCAACCGGCACGCTCTACTCCTTTGTTTGAGAGCAAGCGTTAGTGGGGTGTTAGGTTAAGCCACCAAAACGTTGGTGGAACTGTTCGCTTGCCGGAGGCATGTCACCGTTGGCTGTTTCAAAGGCTTTGTTGATATAGGTTTCGGCGGCTGGCCACAGCTGCTGGTATAGCTCCTCGGCTATTTGCCTTGCATCGTGACCGGGCCAGTTTGGGCCCACTAACTCGTCGGGTAATAGGGGGTCACGCAGGAGGATGCGGCGATAGTCGTGAATGAGCAATGTGCGGGCCATAAAGGCGTCTTCTGGGGTTAATTCTTGTTGTTTGGCATCGGCCAGCAGTGGCTTAAATTGTGTTAAAAACTCTTGATAACTGTGACTTAAGGCAGAAAAATCCCAATAGCTACGCACTTGCTCGGTGGTGGAGACACTCAATGGATTAGCAGGCACAGCTTGGTCCAATACCAGTACTTTACCGGTTAACTGTAACTCTTCTAATAGACTATCTAAATCCTCATGTTCTGCCGTGGGGTGGAGCATGGTTTGTGGGCATGCTTGGCCATAACCTAACCACTGCAGACCTTGTTTGAGCTGCTTACGCTCATCGTTTTCTAATTGCCCCAGCAAGACTAATGTCCAAGTGCCATCCCAAGGTGGGCTTTGGTGAGCATAAACTAGCTTAAACGCTTGGCTAAAGTGGCGTTGGCCAAAATCTGTCACCTGGTAATAGCTGCGCCGACCAATAGGATTGGCGGTGAGCCAGTTATCTTGCGTAAGACGAAATACCGCAGTTCGGGTTAAACGAGGATTTAATCCGAAGGGTTCCAGCGCTTTAATAAGGCTACCCAACCACACTTCACCCCCATGGGGTACCAGCGCATCACCCAACACTGTGGTAATGAGCGAGCCCGCACGAATAGGCCGACGGTTTTGAAAGTGTTGCAGAATGTGCGCAAGAGACGGGAGCATAAGAAGACAGGGTTACAAAGTTTTGGTGGTTGAGGTGGATTCATTATCCATGAGCCATGGGTAAAAGTCGATCTGCGCCATCAAACCCCTAATCCTCCAGCCCTTGCAAAAACGCCGTAAACTCCTCCCCAATGCCATCATGCCCGCTTCTAAATAATCCACAATAGCATCCGTTAGCTGAATTTCACCCCCCCACACCCAGTTATATTCAAACTGCAGTGTAAAGTTTACAATAACCCCTGCCACAGCAAATAGAGTCCCACCCATAAGGAAGTCATGAGTCAATTTTTCCAAATCCACACAGAATCCCCCCAACCTCGCCTCATCAAACAAGCGGCCGAAATCATCCAAAAAGGCGGTGTAGTGGTTTACCCCACCGATTGCGCTTACGCCATTGCCTGCCACTTGGGTGATAAAAAAGCAGTCGATCGGATTAAACAAATCCGTCAATTGGATGATAAGCACCACCTTACCCTTGTGTGTGAAGACTTAAGCCAAATTGCCACCTATGCCAAAGTAGACAACGAAGCCTACCGTATTCTTAAATCTCACACCCCAGGCGCTTACACCTTCATTTTAAAGGCCAGTAAAGAAGTGCCCAAAAAGCTGTTGCACCCCAAAAAGAAGACCATAGGTCTACGGGTGCCAGACAACGCCATCGCCTTGGCCTTGCTCAAAGAACTAGGCGAGCCCATGCTCAGCAGCTCATTAATATTACCTAATGAAGAGTTTCCACTCACTGATCCCTACGATATCAGGCAAACACTAGAACATAGTCTAGACTTGATCATAGACGGCGGATATTGCGGCATGGAAGTGACGTCATTGATCAATTTAGTCGATGGCGAAATAGAAGTGTTACGTCAAGGCATGGGCGATACAACAGACTTTCAGTAGTTATCGGCCCTTGCCACCGTCTTACCTAGGTAACAATGCCCACATACTATATTGTTGATCTAAATCATGATTTACTGGTCATATCATATATGAACACGATTCATTTTAGGAATTATTCCTAGAGGGTTTTCTCTATACTGATTTAATCAAGTAAAGGAGCTACTTATGGCAATAACAGCAGAACTTTGGCAGGCCAACCTTATTGCGTTGGTCAGTGCATATTTGGCGATTAAAGTATTGCGTCCCATTGCCGTCTATTTTAACCTGGTTGACATACCAGCCGGGCGTAAGAAGCACGTTGGCCACATTCCGCTGATTGGCGGTTTATCTATTTATGTGGGCGTGTTGGTGGCCATCCTTGCCGTTTACCCAATTCACGATAAACTCTTTTACCTTGCTGCCTCAGCATCCCTAATTTTAGTGACTGGCCTAGTGGATGATATAAAGCAATTGGGTGTTTGGGTGCGCATTCTTATTCAGGCGATTGCCTGTGTAATTATGATCAAAGGTGCAGGTATCTATATTGAATCTTTGGGCGACTTATTCGGCACGGGCGTAATTCACCTCGGCCAGTGGGGCATTCCCTTCACCGTGATTAGCGTGATTGGCTTAGTCAATGCCGTCAACATGAGCGACGGCATTGATGGCCTAACGGGTTCCTTAGCACTGGTGGCTATTCTTGGGGTGTTTGTCTTCGAGAGCATTAGCGGCAATTATCGCTTGTTTGATTTCTTATTGATCATGGTTGCTGCACTCATACCTTATCTGCTCACCAACCTTTCCATCATCAGTGACCGTAAAATATTCCTAGGTGATGCTGGCAGTATGTTCATTGGCTTTATTCTGGCGTGGGTGCTGATTGAGTTAAGCCAAGGTGATGGTTCAGGAACCCGCCAAGCCATCCAGCCCATCAACGTGCTCTGGTGTGTTGCTTTACCTGTGATTGATACGTTGGTGGTCATTATTAAACGCCTAAGAGCGGGCCGATCGCCCTTTCACCCAGACCGTTCTCACGTTCATCACATGTTAGAAAATCTAGGCTTAAATACACGCCAATCGTTGGCTGCCTTGATTATGATTGCATTGGTGCTAATGGCGATAGGTGCGTTAGCGCAACTGTTTTGGCCACAAGTCAGCGCTGGTTTGTTTGTGCTAGTCACCGCAGCGTATATGTACTGGAGCAAACAGCGTGATTGGTCCGCTGTTGGTGAGGTGGCTCATGAGCACACCTAACTGGTTATTGTTGCAAGTTAAACCAAGGCAAGAAATGCGCGCATTGGAAAACCTAGAGCGTCAAAATGGCGACTGCTATTGCCCACAAATATGGGTAGAAAAGCTCAGCCGCGGAAAACGTATTCAGGTGGAAGAAGCGCTGTTCCCAGGTTACTTATTTATTAACGCACAACCCGAACAAAATGGCCTAACCTACACCAGCATCCGTTCCAGTCGTGGAGTGAGTAAAATAGTTGGTTTTGGCGTAGAGCCCATTCAAGTGCCAGAAGCGCTGATCGCACAAATTAAATTACGTGAACACATGAGTTTAGCGGGTGAAAGCCCTGCCAGTGCGCCGGATGTGCCGCAAGCGGGCGACAGTATCAATATATTAGAAGGTCCATTCAAGGGCTTAAACGCAGTGTTCAGCCATACCGATGGTCAACAAAGGTCCATTGTATTAATTAGTTTGTTAAATCAACAAACCCCCACATCGTTAGCCAATACCCAAATCAAAAAAAGCGCATAAACGCTCGTTAAAAATAATTCATAACGATTTTTTGTGCTAATGTAATAACACTGTTCAATAGTTGAACACTAAATCGCCGACGAGCTGCACCGCAAATGCCATAAGTAACCGGGTAGGGCGGTAGCGTGTCGGCCAACAGTAAACCTAGACCATGCCCACAGAAACTCACTACAAAATCCTCAAACACATCGAAAGCAATTCCCAGATTTCGCAACGAGAGTTAGCGCAAGCCTTGGGCGTGAGCGTGGGTAAGGTGAACTATTGCATTAGGGCATTAGTGGATAAAGGCATGGTCAAAGCCGGAAATTTTCAGCGCAGCACGAATAAGTGGGGCTATATTTACCTCCTCACACCCAAAGGGGTTGAAGAAAAGGCACAGTTGACTAAGCGTTTTTTGCAACGCAAGTTGGCTGAACGCGAGCAAATTATCCAAGAGATAGAGCAGCTCAAGGCTGAGATCGATTAACTCCAGAAAAAGGTCAAACTGAGCCAGTAAATGGCTCCTCAGTGAAGCATAAGAACGCCAACAACAACACAGGACAACCATGAAAGCCATTATTCCCGTAGCGGGCCTGGGCACGCGCATGCTCCCAGCCACCAAAGCCATCCCCAAGGAGTTGTT
>CBDUDU010000050.1:0-15969 GCA_965366045.1 uncultured Oceanospirillaceae bacterium | reverse complement strand
CATGTAAAGAAACCAGTCGGCGAGCATCTCTTCTATTTTTAATATTCTATTATATATTACTGCGCTAGCTTGTTGCTTGGCGGTGTACCCTGTGGTCAATAATGGCATAGCCATTTTGTCCATAAGTACACGGGCTCTATGGCCTATCCTTTGGATGCTTGGTTGTAAAGTGGCTAGCTGGTGGTGTCGGCTTGTCTGCTTGGTAAACCACTCCATACGCGCTTCGTCGTTGCGCTGGCGCTGCACTCCTCGCACTACTGAAGTGCTTTGCCTGTGCATCCCAAGTATTCAGCACTATTTGAAATAGGTGTGGGTATTGTTGCTAGTTTTAGATTGGATTACGTATCAGGGTGATGTGTTTGGAAGGCGCTGAACGTAGCCTTCGGCTGGACCACCCCTTGTATAAAGTAATGAAACACCCAGCCATAAGTCGCATAAGGTTATGTTTCGGAAAGCTATCCATAAGAACGGTACAGTGCCTCGCGCGTTGGCCAACCCATGCTAATCAATAGGTGATCTTCCTTGAAGCAGTGTGCTTATTGTTGTGGGCGTGAACTGAATTAAATTAAATTAAAGCCTAGTACCAGAAGGGATAAATGCTCCGCTAAATTCTTTCTTATAAAACTATCTACTGTGCGTGTGTAGGTTTATTTCTGAAAATCCAACGGAGTAAAAGCTCCCTAGCTTTGCGGCTAGAGAGCTTTGATTAGACTCTTAGGTTTTGCGTTTTGATAACTGCTTCACGTTCTTCGTCACGGAAGCGAGTGGCTGCATCTTCTGCAGTCTCCATAATCGCATCGGCGGTGTTGATCACACGATCGAACAGACCTAGTAGTTTTAAAGCAGAGTTCCAGAATTTGGTGGTTACTGAACGCATGATGATTGCTCCTTGGTTATTTAATAGGGGGGGACCCCATTCCATAAGCGCCAGCTTTTTAGTACCGGGGGGGGTGGTCAAGATTGAAGACTCCTCTGATCATAGTAATGGACCCGTACTAATTTACTGAATTTTCAAAAAACCTGTGTTTGGTTATTTTTCTAAAGACACGTCAAACGTTTAGTTAGGTGGTCGTTTAATATTGCCGGTTAGATAGCTGGTTTAGCTAACGTGGACAGCTCCAATTAGCCAGTTTTACTTGACCACTTGTATCTCTTGGTGACGAATGACTAGCTCTCTTCATCACCTGGAGTTAGTGAGAATGTTTGACCACATAATGTTTAACATTGAACTGTAGATTATTCCCTAACTCCGTCTTTTTTCAATACTGGATGGTACCCAAGCATGTTAGATTGCATTCAGAATTGACCCATTAGCACCCCATATTTGCATTGAAAACTGACCCATGTATAAACCTCCCTACGCGATAGCGCAGGAGACTATGTGGAATGATTGACATGACATTATTAAGCGTACTTAGGCGCTGGCATTTCCTGTAAAAAACCTCATTGAAAGCAGCACCGTACCCCATCAGACGAGTCAGAATTCAGTGCAAATACTGGGCCATAATTGGATGCAATCTAACACTATTGGCTGATAATTGGCTAAAACCACAGTTATGATATGCATCCGTCAGTCAGAGTCAGTCTCGTCTTTCTCGCTAGGAGGAAGCACTGATAATTAAGGAAGCTTTAGCCTGCCATTACTTGGTCATCTCATGCTCATTCAAATACGTGTACGCCATACTGCCTAAAGGTAAGTGGGCTGTTAATACCTAAAGAGTGTTGAATTACTTATATCAAAGCTGCCAGAGCGATGATAAAACTTGAAAGGTTCATCGTTCGTCTTTTTTTCGGACAATATAGCCAGCAACCAACTCTGAGGCAAAATACTTTTTACAGTACTCGGTAAACATTTGGATAATACGAGTGTCGTAGGCATCTGGACGACGTGAAATGACAAGATTGGGGCCGTGGGGATTCCCCTCAATAGGAATACATACAACCTTTAGTCCGCCATAGGTATGATCAATCAATGGTCTCAGGTTCATGATGGCGAATCCTAAATTTTCAGCGACTAGGCTTCTTACTGTTTCATATGTCCTTGTACGATTAGCTATGCGAGGTTGAAAACCCACATTCTCAAAAAGAGACGACACATAAACACGGGATAGTGGTAGGTCTAATAAAATCATAGGATGATACGCACCCAGTTTAATAGACACTCCAATTGGTTACAATGTAACGCAATAGGAGGCCAACAACATATAGTTCAGGAACTAGTGTGCACGGTCGTGGGGGTATCTCACGGGCGAGCAGAGGTCGAACTAGACAGTGTTTATATTTATGCTCTTGGACGGCTAGAAGAACCAACCCCGCTTGTGCAGCGATGTATGACCGGATGAAAAAGGCAGGAAAGCCACCTAAATTAATAGGAGTGGCTCTTGCTCATAAACTGCTTAGGCAGATATTTGCAGTAGGCATGAGCGGCCAGAATTACCGGGCTGAATGTGCTTACTAAACTTGACAGCTAGCACAGTTCATCCTGACGCAGGTTAGGATCTCTGGATCACCGCGCTTGCCTATAGGCGCACCACCAATGCACCCTAAGGACATAAGGTAACTGGGCTATATCTCAAGCTGCAAAGTTCTGTCTATAATGCAGACTTTAGTCAATGATGGGATCATTGCGTGACTTACCCTAACTTTAGTCAAAGCTCAAAGGTTCTTTTAGCAGCCGCAATGGTGTCTACCGTGCTTGGTTCTATCCATGCATTTTCTATCCTATTGGTGCCGCTTGAAACACTGTTTGTCGCCACGCGCTCCGCTGTCTCGCTCACGTATTCTCTTGCTTTGGTGTCGTTATCTATTGCCGTATTACTTGGCCATTTGTTTTATGGCAGGGTATCGCCAGCCACTTTTCTTATGGCCACGTGTTCGTTAGCTGCCGTAGGCGCCGTTGTTGCTGGCATGGCGAGTTCTCTCTGGGTTGTGTGGTTTGGTTACGGGGTTCTGTTTGGTGTGGCTAATGGGCTGGGTTACGGCTTTGGATTACAACTTGCGGCTCAGGCTTACCCGGGACGAGAAGGTTTCTCCATGGGTATTGTTACAGCGGCCTACGCTTTAGGGGCGGTCATCTCACCCACACTGTTTAATTTCATATTGGAAAGCCTTGATTTTAGCGCGGTAATGATCGCATTGGCGGTGGCGTTACTGGTCGTTGGCCTGTTAAGTCGAGTGATTCTCACGCGAGTTGGGGCAACATTTCGCACGGATCAGCAGGGTGATGTAAGCACATCGGCTTCTCATCGCAGCCAACTGCTATTGTGGGTTGGCTACTTTGGCGGTGTATTGGCTGGCCTTATGGTGATTGGCCATTCTGCTGGGGTTGCAGCTTGGTTGCAGCCGGGGACTTCGCCTTGGATTGCGCCGATGGTGATTGCCTTTTTTAACCTGCTCGGCAGTTTAGTTGGCGGCCGTCTGGTGGATAAAATACGGCCGGGTGGGTTGTTGGCTGTGCTGGCCGTTATCACTACAGGCGCCCTTATTAGCTTGGTTATGTTTGGCAAAGAGGGTGGGCTATTTATTAGCTTAAGTGTCATCGGCTTTGCCTATGGTGGCACCATTGCTGCATACCCTGCGGCCATTGCAAAACTATTTCACGTCAAGGACATTGCTAAAATTTATGGCCGCGTATTTACCGCATGGGGATGCGCTGGGCTACTCGGGCCATGGCTTGCTGGTTTTCTTTTCGATCTCAGTACCGACTACCAATTGGCTTTATTGGCGGCGGCTTGTTTTGGTTTGGTTTCGATCCTAGCGATGATTCTATTATCAGAGAGCCATCGGCATAATTCTGATGCATCGTTGATGAAGTGATTGCAGAGTCTGTCATCCAGACGCAGGTCCGGATCTATGGATTCCGACCTACGGCGGAATGGCGCAAATTTGCTCCGGAATGACACCCAGTGCCCTGAGCCTACGTTGGGTTTATACATTGGCGGATGTTATGGAGCATGGGTTCTGTATCGTTGTAATCAAGCGGGATGGCGTGATGAGTGCTGCCTTGCTTGAGTACTAAGCTTGGAAACCCTTGGTTAGATAGTCGCCTAGATTGCTGCAGCTGATGTTGTAGTTTGTCTTCTATTAACGGGCTGGCCATGTCGTGAGCAAATTGTTCTGGGTCTAGGCCTATGCTTGCTGCCACTTCTATTAGCACCTTTAGGTTAACCGGATTTTTGGCCTGTAAATAATAGGCCTGCTGGATGGCCTCAATCATGGCGTGTTCGGAGCTGGGTTGTTGTAATTTGGCGGCGAGTACCGCACGGCAGGCAGGGTAGGTGGCGCGCCGAAGTTGGGTATTGCTGCTAGGGTTCCAAAACTCGTAGTTAAATTGCGTACCCGGAATGTGTTGCTGAATACGTTGCCATGTGGCGGCTAGGGACTGTTGCATGCCCATAGGCATAGGTTGGTCTGTATCGGAGGCTAACCCACCTACCAGGTAAGTGACTTCTATCCTACTACTTAAGGTTTGTTGCAGTTGTTGCCATACCGGTTTAAACCCCCAGCACCAACTGCACATGGGGTCGTGGATGTAATATAAGGTGACATTATCAGTGGCCATGATAGAGTCTCGTTTTATGCCTGTTGACTGTAGAAATAACCCAAAGGATCTATGACATGAAATATACCCCGCAACACGCGGCACCTCAAGACGCACTTGCAAGGAAGACGATTGCACCCGTGGTGTGTTACCCCAACGAGACCTTGCCTAATTTTGATGCCAATTTCTATGATCAGGTGCGTGACGGTGCTCAACTAGTCGAGTCGGTTCTGGTGCCACCACGAGACGCAAAAACCTTTGTGGTCCCAGCGGGGCACTTGTTTCGTATTGTCAGTGTGGACGGCTCGCAGGTGGGAGACCTTAACCTTTGGCACCAAACTAATCTTAATGAGCGCTTTTATAGTGGTAAAACACGGGCTTTACATGGCACTCACGTAAGCTGTAGTGATCGTTTATGGAGTAGTTTTCCCTATTTACGGCCCATGGCCACCATTACTAAAGACACGTTGGATTGGTATGGATGGGACGAATTTGGCGGCAGCGTGCACGATGTGATTGGCACTCGCTGTGATCCCTATACCCATAAACTGCTGTCTAACGAAGATTATCACTATTGCTGCCACTCTAATCTAACGCGTGCCTTGGCAGAGGCAAAAAACCTCTCCCTACAAGAGGCCGAAAGCCACGTGCACGACGTGCTTAATGTGTTTATGTGCACCGGTTTTATGCCCGACACGCACCAGTACTTTATGAAGGCCAGCCCGGTAAGGCCTGGCGATTTTTTAGAGATGTTTGCCGAGATTGACTTGTTAGGTTGTTTGTCTGCCTGCCCGGGTGGAGACTGTAGTAGTGAGCACTCAAGCGATGAGGCGCTCTGTTATCCTTTATTAGTAGAAATATATAGGCCCCTTGATCAGCACTTAGAATTTTGGTATTCAAGCAAAAAAAATCAATATAATCAAAAGCATGGTGTATAATGGGTGAGTTGGTTGGATTTTTTACTGAATCAAATCACCAAGTAAAGCGGGTATTAGGCGTTGTGTATTATGGTATACCAAAGTAAACTGCGTACGGCATTGACTTGTCAATCTGCGCCAAACGGCCATTTTGCTTAATGAGATTGCCTTTCTGGCCTTGTGGTTAGGGCGGTGTTTTGTTATTTTTCATCACCGCTTAAAGATATATCCATCTAATTATAACAACGGAGTAGTAAATGAATAAATTTGTTAAAGGTTTGGCCCTTGCTGGCGTTGCCACGGCCATGTCACAAGGTGCAGTTGCTGCCTGTGGCGACGTAACTATTGCAGAAATGAACTGGGCGTCTGCCGAGTTTATGGCTAACGTAGACAAAATCATTCTTGAAGAAGGTTACGGTTGTACTGTAGAGCTAATTCCTGGCGCGACTATGACCACCTTCGCTTCTATGAATACCAAAGGCGTGCCTGATGTTGCTCCAGAATTATGGACTAACTCACTCACTGCACCATTGAGCGCCGCGCTTGCTGAAGGTTCTTTGCATAAGCTTAACGGTATGCCAATCATTGGCGCTGGTGAAGGCTGGTTTGCACCTGGTTTCACGTTAGAAAACAACCCAGAGATTAAGACAGTTGTTGATCTAATTGAGCATCCCGAACTATTCCCACATCACGAAGATCCATCTAAAGGCGCCTTTTACGGTTGTCCTGCAGGTTGGGGTTGTCAGTTAACTAACAACAACTTGTTCCGTGCGTTTGACATGGAAGCTAAAGGTTGGTTGTTGGTTGATCCAGGTTCTGCCGCCGGTTTAGACGGCGCCATCGCTAAAGCTGCCGATCGTGGTAATAACTGGTTAGGCTACTACTGGTCACCTACCGCTTTGGCTGGTAAGTATGGTTTGGTTAAGCTTGATTGGGGCGTACCTTTCGGTGACAAAGATCACTGGGATAACTGCTTAACTCAAGCTGAGTGTGCGGATCCACAGCCTTCTTCTTGGAACTTCTCAGAAGTGAACACGATCGTGACTAAGTCGTTCGTAGAGAACAACGATCCTAAAGCGGCTGCCTACTTCGGCAAGCGTGTATTCCCAGCTGATGCCATGGGCGCAATGTTGGTATACATGGGCGACAACCAAGCCGGTGGTGAAGACGCTGCAATCGAGTTCATGACGAATTACGAAAGCATATGGTCTGAGTGGGTTGGCGTTCAAGCTGCCAACTTGATCAAGAAATCCTTGAACTAAGTTAAGGGTTTAAGTAAAGGCCTACTAGCAACCTGTTAGTAGGCCTTTTTAATTTTAAAGGTGTAGGAATAAATAATTGTGGAATTATTTGACGAATTTCCCTCTATGGGGCGAACAGGTTTGCGAGATCTGAAAAAAGGCATCGATTTTGCCTTTCGTGATTTTTCTCGTGAAAACGGCGAAGCGATTGAAAACTTTTTCGACCCACTTATGCATTTTATGGTGTGGTTTGAGAAGTTATTACTTGCGACACCTTGGCCTATTATGATTCTAGTATTTGCGGCCCTAGCATGGCTAGGCGCACGCAGTATTTGGGTTGTGATTGGTACTGTAGCATCGTTTTTGACCATCGGCTGGTTTGGCATGTGGGAAGATACCATGGCTACGGTGGCTATTATCTCGGTGGCAACGGCTTTGTGTATTGGCCTTGGTATTCCGCTAGGTATTCTTATGTCTAGGTCTAACCGCATGCAAGCAGTGGTGACCCCAGTATTAGACATTATGCAGACCATACCGAGTTTTGTTTATTTGATTCCAGTGGTAATGCTGTTAGGTATTGGTAAAGTACCTGGCCTGATAGCGGTGTGTATTTACGCGGTTCCACCTATTGTACGACTGACTAACTTGGGTATCCGGTTAGTAGACAAAGAAGTACTAGAAGCGGCTGAAGCCTTTGGTTCTAGTTATCGACAAAAGTTATTTGAAGTTCAGATCCCGTTGGCTCTACCCAACATCTTTGCTGGTGTAAACCAAACCATCATGATGGCCTTGGCCATGGTCGTTATCGCCTCTATGATCGGCGTTAAAGGTTTGGGTGTGCCCGTATTACGTGCTGTGTCTAACCAGTACCTCGCATTAGGTTTGATGAACGGTTTGGCTATTGTTGCCTTGGCCGTAATTTTTGACCGAGTTTCACAAGAATATGGCAAACGGTTGCAGAAGCACCGTCAAGGAGGCCACGGTGCCTGATATTAAGGTTTCTATTAAGAATCTATATAAGATTTTTGGGCCTAAGGGCGAAAGTATGGTGCAAAAGGTTGAAGATGGGGCGACTAAAATCTCATTACAAGCCGACCATAAACACGTACTGGGTTTAAACAACGTTAACATCGACATCCCTGCACGCCGCATTCAGGTGATCATGGGCTTGTCTGGCTCTGGTAAGTCAACCTTGATTCGTCACTTAAACCGTTTGATCGAGCCGACTGCGGGTCAGGTGTTGGTTGATGGTGAAGATGTATTGGCTATGTCAGACTCCGAGTTGCGTGACTTCCGTCGTAACAAAATGTCCATGGTATTCCAAAAATTTGCTTTGTTACCTCACCGCACGGTGATCGACAATGTCAGTTACGGCCTTAAGATTAAAGGCACAGATAAGGCAGAGATGCGGGAGCGTTCACAAAAGTGGATCGACCGTGTAGGTTTATCTGGGTTTGAAGAAAACTACCCAGCACAGTTGTCTGGCGGTATGCAGCAGCGTGTAGGTTTGGCTCGTGCTTTGGCGACCGATGCAGAAATTCTGCTGATGGACGAGGCCTTCTCGGCTTTGGATCCGTTGATTCGTAAGGACATGCAAGCCATCTTGTTGGACTTACAAGAAGAATTACACAAAACCATTATCTTTATCACCCACGATTTAGATGAAGCCCTCAATATTGGTGACAACATTGTTATCTTGCGAGACGGCGCGGTTATTCAGCAAGGTTCACCACAAGAGATTGTGTTAGACCCTGCAGATGACTACGTACGTGACTTCATCAAAGACATCAACCGTGCCCGCGTATTGGACGTAAGATCGGTGATGGAAGCTGGTTCATCCGATTCTGGTTTATCTTTTGCGTCGGACACCATTTTAGAAAGTGCGATGCCTGACATGTCTAAAGCCGATGTTTCCAGCGCTAATGTGACACAGGATGGCGAAGTCATTGGCATGGTGACCCTAGCTGACATGATCGGTGGTATTGCCCGTCCTGAAAGTCATGACGGTGATCAGGTGACTTACCGCTAGTGGTTTTTTTTTGATGTTAAAAAGGGTGGCTTAGGCCGCCCTTTTTTGTGGGAGTAAAAAAACTAAACAATTTCATAATAGCCGAACTCGACAGCATGGGGCATGCTCTTAGTTACAAAACACCATCACTGGTTGTGATGCGAAACGTTGCTCGAGGTATTTGTAGTTATGAAGGCTCAAATAAAACAGCAAACGGCACACTATCGAGTAAAGATAAAACTTGGCGTACAAGCCATTGCGATGTTGCTGTTGCCCATAGGATTATAGTCTTTTGTTTGCTTGGCAATCTTTACAAACTATCAATAAAAACTTTGACGCCGAAATATCTCAATCCAACACCTTAGTTGCCGAACAAAAAGCTATTGCTGCCGAAGTAGGACAGTAAATAGCCCACTTTTCAGAACTTGAGTTTAACCTCTATCACATTGCCTTGGATATGCAAATCTATTGCTTAGTCGACAGCGGGATACAACGGTGTTAACAGCCGCGGCCATCCAGGTTGGCGAAGACGTCACCGGGCTAGTAGGCCATGGTGCACAGTTTGTCACAGCGCTCAAGCAACAAAACCTTGTTATCTCAGACCAAGCGGCAGCCGCAGCGCAAGCGAGTGCTACAAAAACTGAGTCGGCAGAGTTGCAGTTAAAATTGTGGTTAGAGGCTCAGCACTTTTAACAGCGGCTCAATCTTCTGGTCGGTTTATATGACAGCTATGCTACATCGACAGCCATGACCTTAGGTTATTTGGACAACAAGTTATTGTTTAAGGCCGAAGAAGCTAACTTTAAGCAAGATTCACCGACTTTTGATGCCGAGAATTTAATCAACTCGCAGCTTTGCGACATTCTAACCGAAGCAGAATATCAGCCTCAAAACGTACCGGCCTTGTCTGAGACCTATCGTGCCAACGTGGGTATTGCCGCACTCACCTTTGCCATTGAAATTAATCCGGTCATCAACGATGAGGGTGTTCGTCTAGACAGTATTGTGGAGTGGGACGACTTAACCGAACAAATTGATGCGGAGCGGCAGATAGAAAGACTGATTCCTCGGGCGTCCGATGGCGAACTGACTGCTCGTATTGATAGTGCTTCTTTTGCCGGTTTCCAGTTGTGAGTCGCCACCAATATCAACCGTATGTTAGATACGGTTGTTGAACCGATTAATGAAACCAGGCGGGTATTGGAAGCCATGGTGCAGGGTGATTTAACCGCTAACATGAATCGCATTACAAAGGCCAGTATGCTCAATTATAAACGTCTTTGACTGCCACCTTAAGTAAGTTTAACGAGACGGTAACCAAAATAAGAAGTGCAGGCAAAGAAATAAGCATGCGCTCTAAAGCGATATCCAACAGTAATATTAGTTTGAGCGAGTCCACCACCGGACAAGCCAGTAGCTTAGATGAAATGGCAGCCAGTATGGAGCAAATGACGGCCACAGTGCTGCAAAACGCCGACAGCGCAGGGCAGGCAGATGACATTGCTCAAACCACAAGTGCTGCGGTAGTGCCGGTGGTGTAGTGGCTGGTCGAACAAACGGCCAAAGCCATGCAAGAAATTAGCGACAGCAGCAGCACTCAAATTGCAGAAATCGTGGGTGTGATTGATGATATTACCTTCCAAACCAACTTGCTGGCGCTCAATGCGTCCGTCGAAGCGGCTAGAGCGGGTGAGCAAGGCCGGGGTTTTGCAGTGGTGGCTCAAGAGGTGCGCAACTTGGCGCAGCGCAATGCCGAAGCAGCAAAAGACATTAAACTGTTGATTCAAGACAGTGTAGACAAAATTCAAGGCGCCACCAACTTGACGCAAAATTCTGCTGTGTCGATGACCGAAATTGTTGAATCGATCGTGCAGGTGAGTGGTATCGTCACTGAAATAACGGGTGCGAGCAAGGAGCAACCTGCAAGTTAATCAGGCCATTGATCAAATGGGCCGAGTTACGCAACAAAATGCAGCTCAGGTAGAAAAAACGGCTGCCGCCACCGATGCCATGAGTCAGCAATCTGCCGAAATGATGGGTTTGATGGAGTTTTTCCATACCCATTCGACGTCGGTTGACTCTGATTCCGACTGATATATTAAAAAGCAATGACAAATATATTTTTAATTATTATTAGTTATAAGTGGAATGGGCTAATATAGCCCTTAAATCTATCCGCAGCTAATGGTAGCCGCAACTTATATGTCTATATTTGTACGAGTTCCCGAACTCACCTTACTCATTATTGTGTCACTTGTTGGTTTTGGCTTGGTGCCATTACTTGCGTCTTACCCGCCCGACTCTGGCCTTAGTTTAGGTGCACTTGTGGGCCTCACGTTAGGTTCTTTTTTACTTTCTCTAGTGATTGCCATAGTCGCCGTGGTGGCTGGTATCGGCGGTGGCGTCATTTTTACCCCGATTGTCTTGGCTTTCACTTCTATTGATACCTTGGTGGTTAGGGCCACTGGTTTGGTTGTGGCGATGTTCAGCGGACTGATCTCTGCCGCGCCTCTACTTAAGCGCGGTTTGGTAGATATCCGCTTGGTGTATGTATGTGCTTTACCCACCATTATTGGTGGCGTGCTAGGCGCGCTGGCGGCATTTCATTTAGCCGCGTCGATGGGCGCCAGCGCCGATGCATTGGTGCGTTTGTTGTTGGGTTTGCTGTTGCTGGGCGTGGCTTTCGTATTCATCCGCGGCGGCGGTCGTAACGACTACCCCAAACCACAACCGAGCACAGGCTTAGCAGCCATATTAAACTTGGACATAAGCTATTACGAAAGTTCATTAAATGGCCACGTTAGCTATAAAGTGCAACGTTTGGGCTGGGCGATTGGCTTATTTGTTTTGGTTGGATTTATTGGCGGCTTTTTTGGTTTAGGCGGCGGCTGGGCCATGGTGCCAGTGCTCAACCTTGTCATGGCTGTGCCACTGAAGGCTGCAGCGGCCTCCAGCGGGGTGTTATTGGCTTTAGGCAATGCGGCGGCGATCTGGCCCTACATTGTGTACGGCGCCTTAGTCCCCTTGCTAGTAGCGCCTTGGATGTTAGGCCAAGTCGCAGGCGGCATACTTGGCGCACACTTGTTAGCCCACGTTAAGGTGAGGGTGGTTAGGAGACTTTTGATTGCGATGTTATTGCTCACAGCAATAAAATTAATTCACCGCGGTATAGAAGGGTTAACAGCGGTAGATGTGGGGATAATATTATGAGGCGGCCTAAGCAACACTATGACAGCGGCGTGGCTTATGGCGTCACCGTGTATTGGTGTACCATTGCCGGTGCCGTTATTGTGTTGCTCGGTAGCGTGCTAGCGTTGGGTCTAGGTTGGACGGTAACGCCGGTAGAGCAACAGTTTACGCTGGTGTTACAAGGTCAGCCTTTAGCTGTGAATATGCAAACCATGTCGGCTGACAGCATGATATTAATTGGCCTGACGCTGGCTATTGTCAGTTTGGTGCCGGCGATCATCGTGAGTTTACCCAACCTTTGGAGCACGGGTCATCGGTTGGTGGCGGTGTTTGGGGCAGCTAACGCAGTATTGATCGCAGCTGCCACTGCCTACGCTTTTTATTAGCCTAATTGGTTGATTTGCTGTTGGCTGTAGCCTAGTAAGTCGCGGTATACCACTTCGTTGGCCGAACCCATGGGTAAGCCTGGGAAGCGCATTTTGGGCTTTTTGTTGACGGCAGAATTATCACCCATTCGAAACGGCACATCTGGCATCTTGATGGTTACACCAGATGTCGGATCTTCCATACTGACTATGCTGCCCCTTGCTTCGTAATGGGGGTCTTCGTCAATTTCCTTCATGGACATAATCGGCCCCGCGGTAATGCCTTCTTTACGGAACAGGTCAAGGGCTTCTTGGTTGGTTTTTTCTAACATCCAAGCCTTGATAATGGCGTTTAGGGCAACCCGGCTGTCTGCTTGTATGCGGTCATTGTTTGTTTTAAAACGTGGGTCACGGATCAATTCCGGCTGCCCCATCACTTCGGCTAAGCGTTCCCATGTTTTTTGGTTAGAGCAAGACATGGCTACCCATAAACCTTCGCTGGTCTGGTAGTTGTTTCTGGGTGCCGCAGCACGTAACTCGTTACCGATAGGTTGTGGGATTTCGCCAGTCAATTGATAGCTTATAAACTCGCCTCCTAAGTAGCCAAATAGGGGCTCATAGAGCGAAATATCTACCACTTGGCCGCCACTTTCCCCACGCGTACTTTGATGGAGCGCAAGACTCACGGCATAGGCGAGGTGAATACCTGTGGTTAAATCGGCCAGCGCAATAGGTGGGCTGGTGGGACCCGTGCCTTCGTAACCGTTAAGGAATGAAAAACCACTGTAGGCTTCGGCTAAGGTGCCAAAACCTGGTTGGTGAGCATGGGGGCCGGTCATGCCATAACCAGATACTTTACCAATCACTAACCCGGGGTTTAACTCCAGCAGCGAGTCGTGGTCTAGGCCAAGACGATCCATGACCCCAAGGCGCATATTTTCAATCAGCACGTCGGCCGATTGAATCAGGTCCAAGAAGGCTTGCTTGCCGGCTTCAGACTTCAGGTTAAGGGTGATGGGAAGCTTATTGCGGCCAATATACGCATGGTAGGGTTCGATACCGGTTTCTGCATGAGTACCCCAGCCACGAAGGGCGTCTGGAGCCATTGGGTTTTCAATTTTAATGACTTCTGCACCAGCGTCACCTAGTAACGCGGCACAATAGGGTGCGGCTACTACGCTGGACATATCTATGACACGTTTGCCTTCTAACGGGAAGCCTCTGAAGCAAGATTGTTGCCGTTGCTGGGCGATAAAATCATTGAGGTTTGGTTGTTCTGTTGCGCTCATAATGCGATCCACATAAGTTTATGCCCACAATTTGCACCATCGAATGGCATCCGTCAATGCCATAACCACAATCAATAGTGATTTACCTTAAACCTTTTTTATGTTTCCTATCGGCTACCTTTTGTAGGCTGGATTAATAATAAAATTAATAATAAAAACATATAGTTATGGTCATATTTTTATAAATGGATAGGCATTTTTTATGCCTGTTTCTAATCCGGCAATTATGCTTACAATAAGGGAGAATATGTTTAAAAATCGGCCAATAGGAAATATTGAGGCATTTGTTGGCCAATATTTCCTAACTGACTAAGATGTTATTTTTTTGCAGGTGCTGTAGGCATGGTGGCAAAATCTTTAACATCAGGGTTGATAGCTGTGGACGGTAAACGACTGCTAGCCCACACATTGCATTGTGGATGAAACCAGCTGGCATCGTCCATAGTTCCCACCTTAATATGGATACGGTCGGCTTTAGCGTCATTTTCGCCAAACAATTGGCTACCGCAGTTTGGGCAAAAGTGTTTGGTCATAGTGTGGCCAGAGTCGGCCTTGTGACTGTAATTTTTGGTCTCCCCCTGCCATTTAAGGCTTTCAACCGGCAAAAACACTAGGGCGGCAAAGGCACTACCGCAGTTTTTACGGCAGTCTTGGCAATGGCAGTGGGCTTGGAATAAAGGCACGGCAGTGGCTTTGTATTTAACTTGGCCGCATAAGCAACTACCGCTAATGGTTTGTGTATTGGGCATAGAGGTTCACTCCTGTTCATTGTTATAATAGCGTCTGACCTCGTTATCCTAGAAAGCCAGCCCATGAAATTTATAATAAAGCTGTTCCCCGAAATCACGATTAAAAGCCGACCCGTAAGGAAGCGGTTTATACAGCGGCTACAATCTAACTTGCAGATCATCCTGCAACGAATTGAACCAAAGATCAAGGTACGCGGTCTGTGGGACCGAGTGGATATCGATTGTCCGCCAGAGGCAGATGCTCTGTATGAGCAAATTGTGATGGCCTTGGGCGACACACCCGGCATCGCCCATGTGATTGAGGTGCAAGAGTATCCCTTAGAAGACTTTGACCAAGTATTAGACATCGTCAAGCGGGTCTGGTCCCAGCGCCTAGCGGGTAAGCGCTTTGTGGTTAGGGTGAAGCGCTCGGGCCAGCATGACTTTACCTCCAATGACATGGAACGTTATTTGGGTGGCGGTTTGTTACAACAGACCGATGCCCTAAAAGTGGACCTACACACTCCTGAAGAAACCGTTAACTTAGAAGTGAAGGGGGAAAAGGTGTTTGTGGTAGAGCGGCGTATTGCCGGCATTGGTGGTTATCCGCAAGGCAGCCAAGAAGCTGTGGTGTCACTTATCTCTGGCGGCTTCGACTCTATTGTAGCCAGCTACTTGACTATGAAACGCGGTGCAAAAACCCACTTTGTATTTTTTAACCTAGGTGGTGCGGCGCACGAGGCGGGCGTGAAACAGGTGTCTTATTACTTGTGGAAAAAATTTGGGTCTTCTGCACGGGTTAAGTTTATCTCTGTACCCTTTGAAGAAGTGGTGGGCGAGATTTTGCAAAACGTACATCATTCCCATATGGGGGTCGTGCTTAAACGTATGATGTTGCGAGCCGCAGAACGGGTGTCAGTTAAAGTAAAGGCCGAGGCGATGATCACCGGTGAAAGTATCGCCCAAGTTTCGAGCCAAACCTTAACCAACCTAGGCGTGATCGATCGCGTCACCGAGGGGTTAGTCTTGCGGCCACTGATCACCTATGACAAACAAGACATTATTGATTTAGCCACCAAAATTGGCGCCTACGAGTTTGCCGCCAGCATGCCAGAGTACTGTGGTGTAATTTCCGACCGGCCGACTGTCAAGGCGCAACTCAAACGAGTGGAAGAGGAAGAAGAGCACTTTAACTTTGACGTGTTAGAGCATGCACTAGAAAATGCCCGTGTCACTAATATCGACGCCGTTGCCGAAGAGTTCAAACAACCGGGTCAATTAACACCTAAACACGAGTTGCAAGCTAATGACGTGGTTGTCGATGTTCGTGCTGCCGGCGAGCAGCAAAAAAAGCCGCTTAACATACCTGGTGTGGACATTTTAACGGTACCGTTTTTCAAAATTAACAGCGAATTCGCTGATTTTGACCCCGCTCGCAATTATCTGCTGTATTGCGAAAAGGGTGTGATGAGTCAATTACACGCCTTGCATATCAAAGATCAGGGTTTTGAAAACGTAGGTGTGTATCGCCCTGCCGGGTGATCTGTTGGTTATATTGAGCGAAAACGTTGTGATGTTGAATTTGTTTGACGTTTTTATGGCTGGCAGTAAAATCATTGAGTTTTATACTGGGTATTCTTGCGACTTTAGTCACAACTGGGTAAATTGTCTGATCAGAATCAAAGGCAGCCC
>CBDUDU010000049.1:0-16053 GCA_965366045.1 uncultured Oceanospirillaceae bacterium | reverse complement strand
AACTCCAACATTAGTAAAATTACCCGTTTCCTTGAAGAAGGAATGGGCTTTGGCTGGGCGGCCACTGGTTTTTCTGGCGTTACCGCGCCCTTAGTACCTGAATGTTTGGAAAAGACCCATGGCCTTGGTTTTAAGCGAGTCATCGTCTTCCCTTATTTCCTCTTTACTGGCCGTTTAGTGAAACGTATTTATGCCGCTACCGATGAATACATCGCCGCCCACCCAGACGTTCAGGTGGTTAAAGCCCCTTACCTTAACGCCCACGAAAAAGTGATCGACACCTTTGTTGAGCGCCTAGGCCAGATTACCGGTGGCGACGCCAATATGAACTGTCAGCTGTGCCAATACCGAGTACAAATCATTGGTGTAGAGCACAAAGTTGGCCAACCGCAAGAAGGCCATCACCACCATGTGCAGGGTATTGGCACCGATGACGACCATGGTCATAGCCACGACCACGACCACGACCATGGACACTCTCACGGCCACCACCATCACCACGACCACTAAGTAAACGCGCTATGACTTTTGAATATCAGCCTAACCCACAGGCCATAGAACAAGACAGCTTTCGCCAAATACGAGAACTAACGGATTTGTCAGGCTTATGCGAAGACGCTCAACAAGTCGTGATGCGTGTAGTGCATAGCGTGGGCGACCCTTTGGTGGCCACACAAATGCGTGTGAGCGCTAACGCCTGCGCCCAAGGCCGGGCAGCCCTCGCCCAAGGTAACGCTATATTGTGCGACGTAGAAATGGTTAAACAAGGCATCACCAAGCGAATGATAGCCAATCCACCTTTGTGTTATTTAAACCATGAACGTACCGCCGACTTAGCCAAACAAAAAGGCGAAACGAGATCCATGGCGGCGTTAGAGTTATGGGGCCAGCAACTAGAAGGCAGCGTTGTAGTGATTGGTAACGCACCCACGGCACTATTTCGATTGTTAGAAATGATTAAAGCTGGCGGCGCGAAGCCAGCTCTTATTGTGGGCATTCCCGTAGGATTTGTGGGCGCGGCTGAATCCAAACAAGCGCTTTGGGACAGCCATGCAGAGCTTGGCATTGAATGTATTACTTTGTTTGGCCGCCAAGGCGGCAGTGCTGCGGCGTCCTCTGTAGTCAATGCATTGTTACGCTGCAACATTGGCGAGCGTTACTAATGCCCCAGATTACGGTGATTGGTTTAGGCATTTGCCAGCCCCCTTTACTCAGCCCGCAGGCCCTCAACGCCCTAAGAATTTGCGACTGTGTCATGGGTTCGCCTAGGCAACTAGAAAGCCTAACCCACGTTCAAACCAGCGTCTCAACAACACATTTGCACCTGCCTAAACTTAAACAGATCGCCAATGACATAAAGGGCTTTGAGCGGGTGGTGATTCTGGCCTCCGGTGATCCGTTATTATTTGGGATTGGTAAGTATCTTCATGACCAATTTATCGGCCATAAAGTCACCTGCATCAACGGAGTGTCTAGTGTACAGGGCGCTTGTGAGCTCACCGGTTTGTCACTACAAGACGTGCAATTAGTTAGCCTGCATGGCCGCCCACTAAGCAACCTAAACCGTTATTTACAGCCTAACCGCAATCTATTGATCCTCACTGATCAAAACAGTCTCCCTAAAGCCATTGCTCAGGCCTTAGTGGAGGCTAACTTAGGCCAGTCCAACCTACACGTGTGTGAACGCTTGGGTTATGACGACCAAAACCACCAGCAGTTCATGGCCAGCGAGTTAGCCACATCCACCCTTACCTTTGCCGACCTGCATGTGACTGTGGTTAACACGGAAGGCATGGGTAATGTGAAACCTAACTTTCCTGGCATACCCGATGCGCATTTTAAAACCGATGGCGAACCTGGCAAAGGCCTACTTACCAAACGCGAAGTTAGGCTCAATATTCTCTCCTTGGTTCAGGCCGCACCGCAAGAAGTAGTATGGGATATAGGCGCAGGTTGTGGTGGCGTAGCCATCGAACTCGCCCTTTGGAATCCACTGGGTAGCGTTTACGGTATTGAGCACCACGACCAGCGCGTGGCCTGTTTAAATGCCAACAAAGAAACCTTTGGTGTGAGTACTAACTTACACACAGTCCAAGGCAGGGCGCCTGAGGCCTTGGCCAGCCTTGATGATCCAGATAAAGTATTTATTGGTGGCAGCGGCGGCGATCTCAGTGCCATATTGCAACTTGTTTGGCAACGCCTTAAACCCGGCGGACGCCTTGTAGCTAGCGCGGTCACAGAATCGACCAAAACCACACTGCGGGAATTTTCTCAGCACATTGCCCAAGATCCAGCGGACTATCTACAAGTGGCTGTAAGCCGCCACGACACCATCGCCGGCCAAGACCTACTACGCCCTGCGTTACCCGTTACTTTGATGAGTTGGCACAAAGCCCTAAAGGAAGTCCATTAATGCACAACTATAAGGCGCAAGCCAACACATTTTACGGCGTAGGTGTAGGCCCTGGTGATCCCTTATTAATCACTTTAAAAGCCCACCATCTCATTTTGACTGCCGACGTGATTTGTTATTTGGCCAACGAAAAAGGCACATCCCAAGCCCGTGATATTGCCCAATACAGCATTGCTAGCCGCAGTCAGAGTGCCATAGAAATCGCCTTTCCCATGCCTATGAGCACCGATCGAAGCGCCGCAAATGCGGCTTACGATTTGGGTGCAGAGCAAATTGCCACACAAATTAAATTAGGCCACTCGGTGGCATTTTTATGTGAAGGCGATCCACTGTTTTTTGGCTCCTTTAGCTATTTGTTAGAACGCTTGAGTGCGTCATGTGAATGCCTAGTCGTGCCCGGTATTTCCTCGGTTAATGGCGCTGCGTCTGCATTAAAGCAACCGCTCACCTTGCTGCAAGAATCCTTCGTGGTGATGAGCGGTCGCCATACCGATGTCCAATTACAGCAAGCCCTAACCAGCCACGACAGCGTGGTGATTATGAAAGCTGGCCGCGCCCGACCAAGAATTCTTGCTCTACTAGAACAAACTGGACGCATGGCAGATGCTAACTATCTTGAGTACATTGGTCGTAACAATCAGCACATTGTCACAGACGTAAGCCAGCTAGCCAACGCAGCAGGCCCTTATTTTTCCTTGTTTGTCATACTCAAACAGGAGCGTGATTCGTGATTCGGATTTTTGCCCTAACAGATGCCGGTGCACACCTTGGCGAACGCCTAAAAGCATTGTTGCTTGCCCAAGAGCCAGACGCTGAGGTGACCTTTGAGCTAAAGCCTCAGCCCTTTGCTGAAACGGTTCAAACCGCTTTTGAACACGGCGAGCGGCTCATTCTAATCTGTGCCACCGGCATCGCAGTGCGTACGTTAGCCCCCGTATTGATAGACAAGTACCGCGATCCGGCTGTTTTGGTCTTGGATGAGCAAGGCGAATTTGTAATTCCTCTGTTGTCTGGCCATGAAGGCGGGGCCAACGAATGGGGTCGCCAAATTAGTGACTTATTAAACGCTCAACTGGCTATGACTACCGCCCAACCCTACCTACAACCCGTTTATACCGTAGGCATGGGCTGCGAACGCGGCTGTAGCCAAGCCCATTTGCTCGAATTTTTGACGGAGTGTTTGAAACAACAAGGCCTCACCGTTGACGACATCGTGAGTATTAACAGCATAGACATTAAAGCCGATGAAGTAGGCCTGATTGAGTTAGCCAAAAACCTTGGCAAGAGCTTTCAGACCTACAGCGCAGAAATTCTCGCAGCCGTAAACGATCAACTCGTTAATCCGTCGCAATACGTGTATGACACGGTGGGCGTGTATGGTGTGGCCGAATCTGCCGCACTATGGTCGGCCCAACAAGCCACCGGTAACACCGCCGAATTGCTGCAAGCTAAATTAAAAACCCCTAAAGCCACCTGCGCCATTGCCCGAGCATACCCGCCCGGTGCCGGTTCAATTGGCCAACAAGATTAACCCCAAGCAAAACCATTGAATACGAGAACAACATGAGCAAATTATTTATCGTCAGTACCGGTCCCGGTGATTCACAGCTAGTCGCACCCCGTGCCCATGCTGCAATAGCCGCCAGTACAGACCTTGTGGCCTACGGCCTTTACCTACAAATTTTGGGTGGCGTATGTGACGGCAAACAACACCATGATCTACCCCTTGGTGAAGAAATTGGTCGCGCACGCCTAGCCCTAGACCTTGCTGCAAGCGGTAAAACCACGTCGTTAATTTCCAGCGGCGACATCGGTATTTATGCCATGGCTACCCTGGTATTTGAATTGCTCGACATGCAGCTAGAAGGCAAAGAAAAACACCCAGAATGGCTGGACGTAGAACTAGAAGTAATCCCCGGCATCTCCGCCATGCAAGCTGGCGCCAGCCGTGTAGGCGCAATGTTAGGCCACGATTTTTGCACCATTTCGTTGTCTGACCTGTTAACGCCATGGGAAACTATCCATAAGCGTATCCAAAAGGCCGGCGAAGGTGATTTTGTGGTGTCTTTTTACAACCCGGTTTCCAAAAAGCGTGACTGGCAGCTCAACACTGCCCGTGATGTGTTACTAGAGCACCGTCCAGCGTCTACTCCGGTATTACTCGGCCGCCAGCTCACCCGCCCAGACGAAAACATTCGTATTATTCGGTTAGACGAATTGGACGCCAAAGACGTGGACATGTTCACCCTAGTCTCCGTAGGCAACAGCGAGTCGCGCCACATTGTGAATGGCTCTAAAGAATGGGTTTACACCCCACGTGGCTACAAGAAAAAACTCTAAGGACAAAAACATGACCGTATACTTTATTGGCTCCGGCCCAGGCGACCCAGAACTAATGACCCTCAAAGGTCAGCGTTTATTAGATGCCGCACCGGTTGTACTTTTTGCTGGCTCTTTGATCCCAGAAGAAAACATGGAAACCGCCCGCTCTCGTGGCGCCCTAGTAGTAGACACAGCACCCCTAGCCCTTGATGCCCAAGTAGAGCTCATGGCCGATGCTCATGAAAAAGGTCAGCATACCGCCCGCCTACATTCCGGTGATCCGTCACTTTACGGGGCCATAGGAGAACAAATTCGTCGCCTAGAAGCGCTGGATATCGATTACGAAATTATCCCCGGAGTTATGGCAACTTCTGCTTCTGCCGCATGGCTCGGCAAAGAACTCACGTTGTCTGGTATCTCGCAAACCCTTATCCTCACCCGTTACGAAGGTAAGACACCCTTCCCTGAACGTGAGCGCCTGCCAGCCTTGGCGGCAACCGGAGCAACTTTAGCCATTCACTTGGGCGTAACTCGGATTCACAAAATTGTAGAAGACTTGTTGCCACACTACGGCGAAGACTGCCCAGTAGCGGTGTGTTACCGCACCAGTTGGCCAGATCAAGATAAAGTAGTTGGCACCCTAGGCGACATAGTTGCAAAAGTACGAGAGAAGAAATTCACCCGCACTGCATTGGTGTTGGTAGGCCATGTATTAGACGCCGACAACTTTGATGACTCATACCTCTATGACGAAAACAAAGCCCACATCTACCGCAAGAAAGACCACAATAAAAAGGCAGGCTAATTAAAGCACTTCAAAAAAAACAGATAAACGTTATGAGTAAACATTCCAACACCACACCCATACGTATTGGTATGGGTGAGTTCATTTTCCTCATGGCCTCATTAATGTCGATGGTGGCCTTGTCCATTGACGCGATATTGCCTGCGTTGGGATTTATGGCGCAAGATTTTGGTGTTGATGGCCGTGAAATCCAATTAGTCATCACCAGCGTGTTCTCTGGCTTTGCTATTGGCCAGCTCATGTACGGCCCCATCTCTGATCGGGTAGGGCGATTACCCGGAATCTACGTGGGTTTTGGCTGCTTTATATTAGGCTGTATTTTGGCCATGTCGGCGCAATCTCTAGAAATGGTGCTTATCGGCCGGTTTTTACAAGGTATAGGGGCATCTGGCCCGCGCATTATGGTATCGGCCTTAGCCAGAGATTGTTATAGCGGCCGAGCCATGGCCCGAATTATGTCACTGTCTGGCTCAGTCTTCATGATGGTGCCTATTTGTGCACCAATGTTAGGGCAGGCGTTACTGTGGTTTGGACCTTGGCAAATCATTTTTGCCACATACATCATGTTAGCGCTGCTGTTATGCATTTGGACTTGGCTGCGTCTCGACGAGACTCTACCTCAGGAAAAACGCCGATCCATACACCCTAAAGTGTTGTGGCAGGCATTTGTGTTGGTGCTGAGCAACCGTGTTGCGGCCGGATACACCTTAGTAAGCGGCCTGGTTTTTGGCGGATTTTTGGGTTACCTAAGCTCTAGCCAGGTGTTGTTCCAGCAGATTTACCAGGTGGGCGATGCCTTCCCGCTGTATTTTAGCGCCCTAGTCTTTCCTAACCTCATCTCATCCTACCTTAACGCTAAATTGGTTATGCGCTGGGGTATGTTTAGTCTAGTACAACTCACTAACGCGTGGGTGTTTATCGGTTCTTTAGGCTTGTACCTTTATGCCCAATCCTACGCTGGCGTGCCACCACTCATGCATACTATGGCATTTTTATTTGTGATCTTTGCTGGCATTGGTTTTCAGTTTGGCAACCTTAACGCCTTGGCCATGGAACCTTTGGGCGAGGTTGCGGGCATGGGAGCTTCAGTAGTGGGTGCTGGATCAACGTTTGTGTCCATTCCTATTGGTGGCTTAATTGGCATGTCGGTTAATACCGACATTTTCCCCGTAACCCTAGGCATGGCGGCTTGTTCGCTACTGTCTTTGTTGCTGATGCATTGGGTGCGCTTTGGTTTTGGCAAACCCGAAGCAGGTGGTGGTTTGACTAGTTAACCTCGTCGCCTCACTTGGCATCAACTGGTTTCATAGCCATGTCTGGAATATGTCTCTAAAGGTAAACACTGTTTTGCTTCATCTAAACCCGGTCAATGACCTGAATCAATCCACCAACACACAGTGCAAAATTGCATTTTATAAAACCACTGTTTGCGGTTGGGCAAAATGCAGCAACACCCCCAACCGGATCCCAGACAAAGGTTACCAGAGCGCCATAACCTTGCTCAGAGGGAGCACAGGCCTTGCCGTATGCCTTTTCTCCAGTACCCTCAGTGCATGATCATACCAAGCCTGAGCATCTTCCACGGTAATGTGTAGCATAGAGTTTTCACACCACTTACGCTGATAATAGTTTTGCAAATAGAAACTGTTCCGGCCCAGTTCCAGTTCCGCCAAGTCACCGTTCTCAAAATTTAATGTCCAACCCATCGCGACGTAGAAATCCCGCGATTCTTCGAAGTTTTTTGAACCAATAAATGTCTTAATGTCTGACGAGACGAGATTAGCCATATACTGTTGTCCAATAACAAAAAGACCATGTTGAACTGGGTTACTTGATAGGTCAAGGAAGCAGCGTCGCATCAACGACAATTTATGCCTGCTAGAGCATGATCTTAGCGCCTTTCTATGACAAAATGGCGGGCAATCCTCAACGCCGCTGTTATCGTCTGGCGCCTATTTAAGCACAAGGTTAACCCATGAATCTGAACAAAATTCCCGCTACTGTTGTCACCGGTTTTTTAGGTAGCGGCAAAACCACTTTATTGTCTAATGTGTTACGCCAAGTTTCTGGCGGTAAAGACCCTAAACGTATTGCTGTGATCGTCAACGAATTTGGAGAGCTGGATATTGATGCCGATTTATTACGCAACTGCCCGTTAGATTGTGATGACGAAGGCGAAACGCCCAGCAACACTCAACAAGGCATTTATGAACTAGCCAACGGATGTATTTGCTGCACTGTGGAAGAAGAGTTTTTGCCAGTCATGCAAGAATTGGTTAAACGCCGCGACGACATTGACCATATTCTTATTGAGACCAGTGGTTTGGCATTGCCTAAACCATTAGTGCAGGCGTTTAACTGGCCCGACATTAAACAACATTGCACCGTAGATGCGGTCATCACAGTGATTGATGGCCCAGCAGTGGCTGCCGGCCGTTTTGCCCATGATGCCGACCAAGTTCAAGCCCAACGTTTAGCCGATGAAAGCCTTAATCACGACCCAGACCTAGCTGAGTTGTTAGACGACCAACTGAGTGCTGCTGACCTTGTGATTGTATCTAAGAGCGATTTATTGTCGGACGAAGAGCGTACTCGCGTTGAGCAAGTGATTGCTGCCAAAGTTCCAGCAGCCGTGAAGACCGCCTACATTGGCCAAAATGAAGACGGAACCAGTGATGCGTCTATTGAATTGGTAATGGGCCTAGAAGCCGCCGCCGAAGAACGTATTGAAGCGGTGCATACTCACCACGATCACCACCACGATCATGGCGACCATCACGAACACGCCCATGATCACTTTGATTCTTGTGTCATTCACTTAGGCGAAGTAGACGAAGAGCGTTTGAAAGAGGCCCTTAAAGCGCTTTTAGCTGAGCAACAAATTTACCGCGCCAAAGGTTTTGCAGCCTTGCCAAATAAGCCAATGCGTCAAGTATTACAGGCCGTTGGCCAACGTTTAGAAACCCATTTCGACCGTTTGTGGACGGCCGACGAAGCACGGCGTACTTCTTTGGTCATGATCGGAAAACATTTACATGTAGAAGAGCTAACTGCAGCCCTAAAAGTGGCTGAGGTTTAATCACTCACCATGCATTTGCTCGCAGCCCAGCCCGGTGGCTTTGTTGAAGAAGAAGGCATTGTAGACCTAAACCAAGATCCCGCTACTATAGTGATCTTGGCGGCTGCCGACACTAGCCTTGCCATGCTGGCCACTGCGGCCGAACAGCTGGGTGACCAGCTGCCTTCTATTCGCCTTGCCAATTGGAGTCACCTGCTCAAACCGGCGGCTTTTGACCTCTATGAACATAAAGTGTTGGAGCACGCCGAGTTGGTGGTGGTGTCTTTATTGGGTGGTGCGAGCTATTGGAACTACGGCTTTGAACGGCTGCAAGCTTGGCAACAGGCTAAACCCAACCGTCAGCTAGTTTTGGTACCCGGTGATGACGCAGAAGATCCAGAGCTGACCTTAGCTAGTTCTTGCGAACCTGCAGTTTGCCACATGGTTTGGCAGTATTTGCGCCAAGGCGGCGTAGGCAATGGCATTAATCTACTAAGGTTTGTTAACCACGACCTGCTATCAAATAGCCACACTCCGTGGCAACCGCCGGCCGAGCTCCCGCAAGCCCTCATTTACCAGCCAGGTATTGCCCAAGCAAGCTTAGCCGACTGGCAACAACAAACCGCCGTTCAAGGTTTGCAGCCAGCGCCTGTAGTCGCGTTATTGTTTTATCGCAGCCACTTACAAAGCGGCAATACGCGTATGTTCGATGGCCTAATGGCGAGCTTGGTAGAGCAAGGGATGAACCCCATTGCTTTGGCTATTACTTCATTAAAAGACCCGCAAGCCTTGGCGTTAGTAAATCACACCATTAAACAATGTAACACCAAGCTGGTATTAAGCAGTTTAGGGTTTGCCAGCAACAAGGTGGATGCACCTAGCCTGAGTTCTTCACCCACGCAGTTTAAATTGCCCATCGAGGGCGATATTCCGGTGTTACAGCTGGTACTGTCTTCCACCACCAGCGAAGCATGGCGCGATCACAAACAAGGCCTACGCTCCCGCGATATTGCAATGCAAGTGGTGTTGCCCGAGATGGACGGGCACGTGTTAACCCGTGCCATTAGTTTTAAGTCCATGGGTTATTACAGCGAACTATGCCAAATAGACCTTGTAGGTTATGAGTTAGAACCAGAACGCGCGCAGTTTGTGGCCCGCCTTGCCAAAGGCTACTGTAGCCTTGGCCATAAGGCTAATGGTGATAAACGTATAGCCTTGATTCTGGCTAACTACCCCACCAAAGATGGACGTATTGGTAATGGGGTAGGTTTAGACACACCACAGTCTACTATTAACGTATTACAAGCCATGCAGGATGCCGGTTATGCCATTGATACGGTGCCAGAAAATGGCAATGCGTTAATAGAAGCTTTACTCGACTCTGTAACTAACAATCCCAACACCTTACGCCATTTGCCTTGCTGGCAGAGTTTAGACGCTGCCGTGTACATGGAGCATTTCTCCCAGTTGCCTAAAGCCTGCCAAGACGCCGTGTGGCAGCGATGGGGTGGCCCAGATCAGGATCCAAAGTACCGACAAGGCCGTATTATGCTGGCAGGGTTACGCCTAGGCGAAACCTTTGTGGGCATTCAACCGGCACGGGGTTACAACCTAGACCTCACGGCCAACTATCACGACCCAGACCTAGTGCCGCCCCATAGCTATTTGGCTTTCTACTTTTGGCTACGCCATGTGTATCAAGTAGACGCCATCATTCACCTTGGCAAACACGGCAACCTAGAGTGGCTACCGGGTAAAGGTGTAGCACTCAGCGATGAGTGTTGGCCCGACGTGGCCCTTGGCCCACTTCCACACTTTTACCCGTTTATTGTTAACGACCCCGGTGAAGGTGCGCAAGCCAAACGCCGCGCCCAAGGGGTGATTATTGACCACCTCATGCCGCCTATGGCTCGCGCAGAAACCTACGGCGAGCTTGCCGATTTAGAAGCGTTGGTAGACGAACTTTACCAGGCCTCGGGTTTAGACACTGGCCGTGAACAATGGCTAAGGGAGCAGATCGTTGCCACCTTAGCCAGCAGCAACCTTAAACAGGAACTTAGGTTAACCGCCAACACCACAGAAAGTGAAATGCTGGCCGAGCTTGATACCTATTTATGCGACATTAAAGAAGCTCAAATTCGTAACGGTTTACACATTTTAGGCCAATTGCCAGAACACCAGGAACTCAGCGAAACCTTAGTAGCGCTGTTGCGTTTACCCCGGGGTGAAGCCCACGAAGAGCAAGGCATTTTACATAACCTTGCCCTAGATCTTGCATTGGGTGAATACGACCCCCTAGCCTCAGAAGTGACGCCTTGGCTAGGCGCTAAGCCTGCGCTTCTAGTGGAGTTAAGTGACAGCGTGTGGCGTACTAGCATGGACACTAGGGAACGCTTTGAACTGCTCGCCTTAAGCCTAGTTAATGAGTACTTACTATCTTCAAACACTAGCGATATAGAAGGTTTGAGGACAGACTTTCCTCGCACTAGCCAACAACTAAGCTACGCCAAGAGTGTGATTTTGGCAGCCTTAGAAGACAGCGCCGTGCGCGAGACCCAAGCTCTTATTCAAGGTTTGGGCGGCCAAGCCGTGGAACCTGGTCCCAGTGGCGCACCTACGCGCGGGCGCTTGGACACCTTGCCTACGGGCCGTAATTTTTTCTCTTTAGACAACCGCAGCGTGCCGTCTGCTGCTGCATGGGCCTTAGGCCAACGCTCGGCCCAAGCGCTTATAGAACGTCATTTACAAGAACACGGCGACTACCCCACACAACTCGGGTTGTCGGTTTGGGGCACGGCTACTATGCGCACTGGCGGTGATGACATAGCCCAAGCCTTTGCCTTAATGGGCATCAAACCTATTTGGGCGCCAGGCTCACAAAGGGTGGCTGATTTTGAAATTATTCCGGCCATGCAATTAGGCCGTCCTCGAGTGGATGTGACCTTGCGTGTGTCTGGATTTTTCCGCGACGCCTTCCCTAACGTAATGAAGTTATATGACGCTGCGGTACAAGCCTTAGCCACCTTTGATGAACCCGGCTCCGTCGCCAGCAATGGCAATACCATTCGCCATAACGTTGAACAGCGTCAAGCCGAGTTAGAGGCCCAAGGTATTGGAGCACTTGAAGCGCACCGCCAAGCCAGCTACCGTGTGTATGGCAGCAAACCCGGTGCTTATGGTGCAGGATTACAAGGTTTAATAGACGAACGCTGTTGGGGTGAACGTGCCGATTTAGCCGACGCCTACCTTAATTGGGGTGGTTATGCTTATGGACGCCAGCTCGACGGCAATAGAACCGGCGATGGCGTAGCAGCCCATGATGACTTTAAACACCGTTTGAGTCAGCTAGAAGCCGTCGTGCAAAACCAAGATAACCGAGAGCATGATTTACTCGATTCAGACGACTATTATCAGTTCCAAGGCGGCATGACCAACGCTGTAACCAGCTTTAGTGGCCAAGCCCCTACGGTGTACCACAGCGACCACAGCAACCCCAGCGCGCCCAAAATACGCACCCTTAGGGAAGAGCTGAATCGGGTACTACGCTCACGTGTGCTTAACCCTAAGTGGATTGGCGCCATGCAACGTCACGGCTACAAAGGCGCGTTTGAAATGGCGGCCAGCGTGGATTATTTATTTGCCTATGACGCCACTACAGATTTAATTGCAGATTATCAATATGAGCAAGTAAGTGATGCGTTAATCTTTGAGGCACAAAACCAGCAGTTTATGCGCGACAACAATCCTGCTGCCTTAGAAGAAATGACCGAACGTTTGTTAGAAGCCTGCCAACGAGGCATGTGGCAAGAACCGGGCGACCACCAAAACGCCTTACACGATTTATTGCTCGACTTAGATCAGCAACAGGAAACCGCCTCATGAGCCCATCCTCACAAAAGCTCACCCTGATGGTACAGGGTACAACCTCCGATGCTGGCAAAAGTATTTTGGTAACGGCCTTGTGCCGAATATTAGCCCGCAAAGGCATAAAAGTAGCGCCGTTTAAGAGCCAAAACATGGCACTAAACAGCGCGGTAACCGCAGACGGCGGTGAAATTGGCCGCGCCCAAACTGTACAAGCCGAGGCCTGTTTTATCTCACCCGATGTGCGTATGAACCCAATTTTATTGAAGCCTAACAGCGACTTAGGGTCACAAGTCATTTTGCGTGGCAAAGCCATTGGTAACATGAAAGCGGTGGAATACCACCTGCACAAACCCAAGTTACTACAAGATGTAGTGCTCGCCCACCAAGAGTTATTGCAAGAGTTTGACGTGGTGATGGTAGAGGGCGCTGGCAGCCCCGCAGAAATCAATTTACGCGAACATGACCTTGCCAATATGGGGTTTGCAGAAGCCGTAGACTGCCCGGTGATTATCGTCGCCGACATTGACCGCGGTGGTGTATTTGCCCACCTATATGGCACCTATGAATTGCTCAGCAAAAGTGAACAAGCCCGCACCCGGGGTTTTATCATCAACCGTTTTCGCGGTGACAAAGCCCTGCTACAAGGAGGTTTAGACTGGTTAGAAGAAAAAACCGGTAAACCCGTATTGGCGGTATTGCCCTACATTCACAACTTGCACATAGAAGCCGAAGATTCCTTAGCGGTGGAGCAGTTTACTAAACGCGAAGGCGAACAACATTTCAAAGTTGTGGTGCCTATTTACCCTAGGGCCAGCAACCACACCGACTTTGATGCCTTGCGGATGCACCCGCAAGTGGATTGCCAGCTATTACGAGACACTCAGAAATTTACCGGTACAGACCTCATTGTTTTGCCCGGCAGCAAAAACACCCGTGGCGACTTAGCTTGGCTTAAAGAGACTGGCTGGGACAAAATCATACAACGCCATTTGCGCCTCGGCGGTAAGGTCATTGGTATTTGTGGTGGTTATCAAATGTTAGGCACCGCCGTACACGACCCCGATGGCACCGAATCAGCCGCCGGAACTAGCCAAGGGTTAGGCCACTTGGCTATCGAGACCTTACTGCAAGGTGAAAAACAGCTTCGCAACGTACAAGGCCAGTGGCATGGCCGCAACGGAGACATTACCGTCACAGGCTATGAAATCCACGTCGGTCAAACCACCGGCAACGATTTGGCTGAACCGTTAATGCAACTCAACACTGGCCCAGACGGTGCACGAAACAGTGAAAATACCGTTTTAGGAAGCTACGTACATGGTTTATTTGACGAACCTCAATTGCTAGAAGAGTTATTACAATGGGCAGGATTAGAGCAAACCCAAGCCTTTGATTACCCGGCGTTAAGAGCAGCACAGATAGAACGTTTAGCCGATGAAGTCGAGGTTGAGTTACCCGTAGAAAAAATTTACGCCATCATGGGTGGTGAAATCTGACATGAGTATATTGATAGCTGTTGTCATTGCCTTAGGGTTGGATTATTGGTTAGGGGAACCTAAACGCTTACACCCGTTGGTAGGATTTGGTGGTCTGGCCGACGGTTTGGAGCGTTGGCTTAATAATGAAAATGGATTGCTTCGTTTTAAGGGCACTCTAGCCCTCTCCCTCGCTATTATTCCACTCGGTTTCGCCGCTTACAGCCTAGAGCAAACCCTCGCGGCTAACAGTATATTATCAACGCTGTTTGCAGGCATAATCTTATATATCGCGATAGGTTGGACCAGTCTAATACAGCATGCCAAAGCTATTTCCGCTCCTCTTAGCGCTGGCGACTTATTAGCAGCCCGCGACGCTGTAAGCCGAATTGTGAGCCGCGACACCCAAAACCTCACTCAGCCAGAAATAGCCAAAGCCGCCACCGAATCGGTGTTAGAAAACGGTGCCGATGCCATGTTTGCCGCCTTATTTTGGTTTATTCTAGCCGGCGTGCCGGGCGTGGTCATCTACCGCCTAAGCAACACCTTAGATGCCATGTGGGGCTACAAAAATGAGCGTTATTTACATTTTGGCTGGGCTGCAGCGCGCTTTGATGACCTACTCAACTTCATCCCCGCCCGCCTTACTGCCTTGTCTTACACCTTATGCGGCAGCCTCAATGGCCATACCCAAAACGCATGGCACAGTTGGCGTCAGCAGGCCGGTACATGGAAAAGTCCCAACGCAGGCCCTGTAATGGCAGCAGGGGCCGGTGCTATTGGTGTAGAGCTGGGAGGGAGTGCCCAATATCATGGTCAAACCCAAACCCGCCCCACCTTAGGTGCGGGTGCAGAACCCAGTGCAAAAAGCATTGATGATGCCTGCACTTTGGTGAATCATAGCCTTGTATTGTGGTTGCTGGTGATTGGGGTGCTGGGATGGATCTGATGACAGAGGATGCGACCACATGAGCCAATTGTTTCATGGCGGCGATTTACACGCAGCATCCGCCCTCTTTGGTCGCCCTGCCGACGACTGGCTCGACCTGTCTACCGGCATCAACCAGCACAGTTACCCTGCGCCTGCCGTTGCACCCGAAGTATGGCAACGTTTGCCTTATTTGCAGCCTGCATTAATGGATGCGGCCGCGAGCTATTATGGTCCACACCGTTGCTTAGCCAGCAGCGGCAGCCAGCCCATTATTGAGATATTGCCACAGGTTTTACGTGCCTTAGGTAGCACCAAGGCCGCTTGGTTAGCCGACGTTGGATACCAAGAACATCGCCATGGTTGGCACCAGTGTGGCCCTATAAAAACCTACAATGGCCTTTGTGCGCAGCAAGCCACACAACAAATCGACAGCGCCATGGCTAATGGTGACGTGGGCCATTTAGTGATCATTAACCCTAACAACCCCACCGGCACGTTATTTCCAGTCGAGCAGTTGCTGCTCTGGGCGCAGCAGCTCAATAACGGCTTCTTAGTCGTTGATGAGGCCTTTATCGACACCCACCCCACGGCCAGCCTGCTAAGCCAAACACTGCCTGATAACCTAGTGATATTACGCTCGGTAGGCAAATTTTTTGGTTTGGCTGGCATCCGCTTAGGTTTTACCTTTGCCTCGCCAAGGGTTTTAACCGCCTTGCGGCAGCATATTGGGCCATGGTCGGTGAACGGACCGGCGCAAAGTGTAGCCATCGCAGCGCTTAATGACCAAGTTTGGCAACAACAGATGCGCCAACAATTAGTGCGCCAAGCGCCCACACAGCTCCAACTCTGGCACCAACCGCTGTTGCAACTGGGCACAAGTTTGGCAGCGCAACACGAATTGTTTCGCTGTTTTGCCATGACCCCCGACTTAGCCCATAAGCTGCACCAGAGCGCAGCCGAACAGGGCATACTATTACGTCCAGTTGATATCAACTCCAGCAAGAGTTTGTTACGCTTTGGTAATATTGATTTAAGCAAAGCCAAGTTTCAACAACGCTGCCAGACCTGGCTTCAGTCGTTGCACACTCTGCGCTAACTATAGGCCATTTAATGAGCTATTTCCCTCTCTTTCACAACACTCAAAACCTCAAAGCCCTCATTGTTGGTGGTGGCAAAATTGCC
>CBDUDU010000048.1:0-16423 GCA_965366045.1 uncultured Oceanospirillaceae bacterium | reverse complement strand
CCGATTGCAAATCCTCTGCGGCGCTCACCGCTTGGATTATTTTGCGTAAACTGTGCAACATTAAACTAACTTCCTAATTAAGGTTGTGGTGGCGCCAGTACACCATTGTGAAACACCAAACGTGAGTGCCGCAAACACAACTCTTTCATGGCACGACGATAGACCTCGCGCTTAAATGACACCACTTGATCCACCGGATACCAATAACTCACCCACTGCCATGCATCAAATTCTGGGCTATCGGTGGTGGCCGTTTGCACCGCTGAGTCGGGTGCCAACATACGCAGCAAAAACCATTTTTGTTTTTGGCCAATACATAAAGGCTGCTGGCCCTGACGTATCATACGTTTAGGCAAGCGGTAACGTAACCAACCACGCGTACAGGCGAGCACTTCCACATGTTCTGGCAGCAAGCCAATTTCTTCTTTTAATTCCCTAAATAAGGCTTCTTCTGGCGTTTCATGGGTGTCAATTCCCCCTTGAGGAAATTGCCACGCATCCCAGCCCAAACGTTTAGCCCATAACACTTGGCCATGGGAGTTTGCCAGAATAATGCCTACATTGGGGCGAAAACCATCTTTATCGATCACGGCTTTGCACCATACAAAATATATTTGTACCCATTGTTCCACAAAACGGCGGGCAACAACAACCACAGATCAAAATGAGCTAAAATAATACTTTATAAGCAATTATCTTAGGATTTACCATGCCATCAAGGCTCGCTTTATTTGATTTAGACAACACGTTATTGGCCGGTGACAGCGATCACGGCTGGGGTGAGTTTATGGTGCACCAAGGGTTAGTAGACGCGGCCGACTATGGCGCTATGAATGACGCCTTCTATGCAGATTATCTCGCCGGCAGTTTGGACATGGTGGCCTACGCCGAGTTTGCTTTGGCGCCACTGACTCAGTACAGCGCCCAAGAATTAGCCGAGATTCATAAGCAGTTCATGCAAACCACGGTCATCCCCATGATTGCGCCTAAAACCCAAGCCTTATTACAACAACACCGTGACGCGGGTGATGTACTCGTCATTATCACCGCCACTAACGACTTTATAGCCGGGCCTATTGCCGCCCACTTGGATATTCCCCACCTCATCGCAACACCTACAGAATGTATTGATGGCCGTTATACTGGCAAACTCAGCGGTTCACCCTGCTTTAAGGCGGGCAAGATTGACAAGCTCAACACATGGATGAGCCAACGGGGCTACACCATTAAAGGCGCGTGCTTTTATAGTGACTCCCACAACGACCTGCCCCTGTTAGAGCTCGTAGACGAGCCTATTGCGGTAGACCCCGACGCACAGCTTGAAGCCCGTGCACTGGCCAAGGGCTGGCCAGTGCTGAGTTTACGTTAGTCCTCGTACCAAGTGCGCAGAATAACAGACTTAAGGTAATCGGTTTCGGGAATAGCGGGGTGTATCGGGTGATCGCCACCCTGACCGCCTTGCTCCAAAACTTGCCCGTTACGGCCATTTTTACGACACGCTTCCTGCAATAACTGAGTCAGGCGTGTACGCTCCAAATGCATGGAGCATGAGGCAGACACCAGTATGCCTTCGGGCGTGAGCAAACGCATGGCCAATTGGTTGGCGCGCTGATAGGCTAATTCACCGGCCTTAATGTCTTTGCGTCGGGCAATAAATGCGGGTGGATCGATAATCACCACATCAAACCGCTCGCCGTCTTCATGCAATTGTTTCATGGCCGCAAAGGCATCGCCTCTTAAACTGTGCACTTTGTCGGCCACACCATTTAATTCGGCTTGTTGATGTACCAAATCCAACGCCGGAGCAGACGCATCCACACAGATCACTTCTTTAGCACCAGCTGCTGCAGACTGAATACCCCAGCCACCAATATAACTAAAAATGTCTAACACGCGTTTACCGGCAGACAGTTTTTGCACCCGACGACGATTTAATCGATGGTCGTAAAACCAACCGGTTTTTTGGCCGTCCCATACTGGGGCTAAGAAACTCACGCCATTTTCTTTTAACGGCACAAGCTTTGGAACATCGCCTTGGGCTACTCGCACATACTCATCTAGGCCTTCAATAGCGCGCATTTTGCCATCATTCTTGAGCAAAATATTCAGCCCAAGCAGCAACTCATTGATAGCCGCTAATAAGGCTTCTAATAACAACTCAATGCCGGCGTTAGACACTTGCACCACAATCACGTCGCCAAAGCGGTCGATCACCAATCCCGGCAACCCATCACTGTCGCCATATACCCAGCGATAGCAGTGATCGTCAAACAAGGCTTCTCGGCTAGCCAAGGCTGATTTTAAGCGGCTTTTTAAACGTTCTTGAGTTAACGGCTGGCCTGCTTTTCGGCTCACCAAACGGCCACAAATCAACTGCTTAGGGTTGATGATTGCGGTCCCTAAGGGTTTGCCTTTGGCGTCCAACACATCCACCTGCTCACCTGCCACAAAACTCTGCAGCGGTGACTTGCCAACGTCAACTTCGTTGCTATAAATCCACAAGTGACCTTGGCGTAGGCGGCGGTCGGATTTAGCTTTAAGAATTAAATCCGGCATTTATTCGTCGTCGCATAAAGCGCTGTAGGCATCCGCATCGAGCAAGCCTTCCAACTCTGCAACATTGCTTAAGCGTACTTTTAACAGCCATGCATCGCCGTATGGGTCCGAGTTAACCAACTCTGGATCATCATCCAATTGTTCGTTAACTTCAATGACTTCGCCCGATACGGGGGCAAACAGATCTGAGGCGGCTTTGACCGATTCAATGACGCCAAATTCATCTTCGGATGCAAGCTCTGCGCCGACGTCTGGCAGCTCAACAAATACCACATCGCCAAGCTGTTCTTGAGCGAAATCAGTAACACCAATAGTAACGGTGCCATCACCTTCATCGCGGATCCATTCGTGGCTAGCCACATAGTGTAAGCCTTGGGGCAGAGTGCTCATTGTTTATTCCTTATTCTTGATACTTGGGGGTTCTGTGGTTTTTGGCGCTTGAGACAAAGGCGGTAAGTGTGGTCCTACACCCATGGCCTGTTGCGCTAAATGTTGTTTAATAGGGCTGAGTTTTTGCACCCAATTCATACCGGTATTGCGCAGCAAACTCAACAGTGGGTGCTGGTTGCCAAATAAGCGAGCGAAGCTTTCCATCAGCGCCATCATCCGTAGATTATCGCCACGTCTTAACTGCTGGTATTTTTCTAACACTGGCAAGCTGGCTAGGTCTTGGCTATCATGGCGGGCTTGTTCTAAAGTGAGTACCAAGGCGGCTACGTCTAACAAACCTAAATTAACACCTTGGCCCGCAAGCGGGTGAATGGTGTGGGCCGCATCCCCAACCAGCACCAAACCGGGTTGTACATAACGTTTAGCATGACGCTGGCGCAAGGCAATAACATGTCGAGGATCGGTGGCTAATACTGGCCCCAGCTTGCCCTCAAAAGCGGCGCTCAAGGCTTGGCAAAACTCATCTTCTGGCAATGCCTGCATGGCCTGCGCCGCCGCTTGAGGTTGCGACCAAACAATTGAACAATAATGCGCTTGAGGGTCTGTGTCTGGACTGGATAACGGCAAAAATGCCAAGATACCGTTTTCAGTAAAACGTTGCCAAGCCGTGTTAGCATGACCTTGACTGACTTTAACACGAGTCACCAAGGCATGATGTGGGTAATCCCACTCTCGTGTTGGTAACCCAGCTAGCTGACGTATTTTTGAGTTGGCGCCGTCGGCACCCACCACCACATCCGCGGTAATTTGTTCACCATCAGCCAAGCTTAAACACCGTGGCGTAATATCTTGGGGACTCATATCAACAATTTTTGTTTGCTCAAACAAAGTATAGTTCTTGTGCTCTAAGCATTGGTGCAAGGCACTGGTAATGGTGCGATTTTCTAGAATATGTCCCAAGTAAGGCAAGTGCTGTTCGGCTGCGGTAAATTCCAACTCACCGGTACCGCAACCATCCCACACCTGCATGGCTTGGTATGGCTGTAGTCGCTGCATAGATTCAAGCAGTGGCCACGCGCCTAAATGAGTTAACAGATTCTGTGACGCCAAACTCAAGGCCGAAACTCGGGGATCAATGTCATTTTGTGGCCAGTCACAAGTGCTATCAAGCTGACCTGCTTCCACTAAAGCCACCTTAAACCCGGCATCCACCAAACCACAGGTAAGGCTAGCGCCCACCATACCAGCGCCCACCACTACAATGTCGAAATGGCTCATGTCACACGCTCAATAGCCACCGTAGCGGCAGGCAAAGGCAACACTTGGGCTAAGGGCACATCAAGCCCCATGGCCGCACGAGTAAATACCGTTTTCACTAACGGCACTTGTTGCATGGTGAGCAAACCTAATTGGCGCACTATGGAATAGTGGGGTTTGCGACTAGAGAACAACTTCATGACTTTATCACTCGCGCCAATGACACGATTTTGATCCCATTGACTGGCCGCAACAAACTGATTGAGGTTAGCTAAATCACCTAACGGCAGGCCGCTTTTACAGGCTCTTAAAACAGCTTCGGCCAAGGCAAAACTGCCTCGCAAAGCTAGGTTAAAACCCTGCCCGGCGATGGGATGCAAGGTATGAGCTGCGTTACCAATGACCGCCATGCCCTGACGAGCCTGCTCTTGAGCGACACTCATGCTTAACGGATACACTTGGCGACCCCCAATAGCGCGCAATTCACCCATTGGATAACCCACCTGCTGCTGAATTTCTTGCAACAGGTGAGTATCGCTCATCTGCTCTAATTGTTGCTGCCGCGCTAACGGCTGAGTCCACACCAATGCTACCCGGTGACGGCTGCCTGGGTCGCTCATGTGGTCAATCATGGGCAACAAAGCCACGGGGCCGGATGAGGTAAATCGCTCGCATGCCAAACCTTGGTGCGGTTGCTCCAGTTCAAGGTTAGCCACCAAGGCCACTTGATCATAACTATGGACCCGATCAAACATGCCTAGCTGCTGGCGTAATTGAGAGCGGCCACCGTCGGCCATGACAATAAGTTCAGAGGTAAGGGTGATTGGCGGCTCTGGATCGCTAGCCGTTTGACGTTGATAAATCAACTGACTGTGCTGGCGCGCGTTGTCGATGGAAACCACTTGAGCTTGATCGATCAAATCCACAAACCCACTGCAGCGCTGCTGAATTTGTTGCAAAAACACATGCCCTAGGGCTTGGTTTTGGATCACGTAACCCAAGGCTTCACGCTGCATGCTGCTCGCGCTCATATCGCTCTTCCAAGGCTGGCCTTGATCGCTAACCTGAATATTATTAATGGCTTGCGCATGCTCGCTCAGGTGCTGCCACAAACCAATACTGTGTAATAAATTGCGGCTGCCGTATGCCAACGCCGTCGCTCGGCCGTCCAATACGCCGCCAGCTGTAGGTGTTGTGCCTTCAATCTTAGCGCTGTCCAATATAGCAATTTTTAAGCCATAGGTTTGAGCAATACCCGCCACAGCCAAACACAAGCTCGCGCCGACTAAGCCGCCACCTACAATCACTATGTCGTAGCGTTGATTTGCTGTCATGCGCAGGCCATCAGCGCTTCAATGTCGGCCACGGTCACGGGCAAGGCTTGGGTTAAGTTCAGGTAGCCGTCTGGCGTGACTAATATATTGTCTTCAATACGCACGCCAATACCACGCCACTGCGGGTCAACGGTTTCATCTTCAGGGTCAATGTAGAGGCCAGGCTCTACGGTCGTCACCATTCCAACTTCTAACGGCCGCGATTCACCGTCGAGTTTATAAATGCCAACATCATGCACGTCCATACCTAACCAATGGCCGATGTTGTGCATGTAATATTTACGATAGCTTTGATCATCTATGTTTTTATCAAGGGTGCCTTCTAGTAGTCCCAAATCCAACAACCCTTGGGTCATCACCGTCACTGCTGCATCTTGCATTGCACTAAACGGGGTGGCTGGTTTAATCACCGCTAGGGCCGCTTGATGAGCCGCTAACACCAATTCATAAATGGCCTTTTGTGGCGCAGTAAAGCGTCCATTGATGGGGAAGGTACGGGTAATATCTGCGGCATAATGGTCTAACTCACAACCCGCATCAATAAGCACTAGATCGTTATCTCGCAAGGCTTGATCATTATTGGTGTAGTGTAAAATACAGGCATTTTCACCTCCGGCAACAATCGAACCATAAGCCACCCGCGCACTACCTTGCACGGCAAACTGATGATGCACTTCTGCAGCCAGTTGGTATTCGTTCATGCCAACCTTGCACACGCTCATGGCGCGTTTGTGGGCGGCCACGCTAATGTCACAAGCGGCTTGCATTTGGGCCACCTCGGCTTCGGACTTAAGAAGGCGCATCGCGTCTAGTAAAGGGTCTAAATCTGCCAATTGAGTGGGGCACTGTTTACCCTGTCGGCTCAGACCGCGCAACTGCTGCAAGCTGCGCTGCACCAACTGCTGAGTATCTTCGCGGCTAAAACAATAGAGCATTTGGCTGGCGCCATCTAATAATTCAATCAGTTTTTCTGCCAAAGTATCGATGGCAAAGGCTTGATCTATATTGAGCGCTGCAGGTGCAGCCTTCACACCTAAACGACGGCCATGCCAAATTTCTTGTAACTTATCTTTGCTGCGGCAAAACACGCTGCTGACAGGGCCCTTAGCATGATTGCTAAGCACCAATACCGCGTCTGGCTCTAGAAAACCACATAGGTATTGAAAGTTACTGCTTTGACGGTAGTCTTGCTCCACGTCACCATTACGGGTTTGGCTAGCCGCGGCTTGGATCAACACCACGGCACCTACGGGTAATTGGGCCAGCAATTGTTGCCGGCGTTGAGCATATTCAGCGGTTGGAAGTTTAAGCATAGTGTGTGCCTTTAATGCAATTGGCTGGGTTGTGTATGTGGCTGTTCGTCGGCCGGTAAGTTGAACTCAGCAAACACCATCATAGCAGCCAAACGCACATATTCTACCAATTCAATGTAGCTGGTTTCTGCACTATCTGCGGGTTCGTCTTCATCAGCATCGTCGGTATCAAAGGACACTTGTGCGATGTTAGCCAAGTCCTCCATTGAATCGGTGATTTCACTAGAAAGTTTTTGTTTAGTACGATCAAACCCTAACCCAAAACCACTTAAGAAGCCGCTGCACCATGCACCCAATGATTCTGTCCTGGCGGCTAGTTCGGTGTCATCTTCGGGTAATAACAACTGAAAACCAAAATCGGCTTGCTGCAATTGACCTAAAGCAATGTCGTACAAACCAACTAATTCGGCTTTATCGTCATCATCTTCTACCTCTTGCACATCCAAGTGCGCCACTACCATTGTTAGCCAGGCTTCGGCGTCGGCACGGATGCCCGCTGCAAGCTGTCCCGCCAGCAGGCCATGTAATTCTGAGGGAGTGCCAAAGGCACCCAGCTCAACAAACATGTCGGCAAAGTCATCAAATATATAGTTTATCTTGGGCGTGGTGTCGGTCATTGATGTCGCTCTCGAAGCTAATAGATAGGTTGAGTAAGCCAGCCATTATACCTGAGATATCGGCATTCTCTAGGCTTTTGCTGAGGGTAACTAGACAGGGGCGTAATTTACTATAAAATTAGTAGCCTTAACTTCTCCGACGCGGGCCATCATGTCGACAATCAATTCAGTGTTGCACCATACTGACCAGCTGCTAACCCAGCATCGTCAGCTACAAATAACCCACACTCAGCTACAAGCACGTATTGCCGAGCTAGAACAACAACTGGCAGAGCAACAACAAACCTCCGATACGCTTGCACAATCTAACGATCAACTCGCCCAACAAGAGATGCAGCAAGCCATAGAGGCAGACTTAACCTACCTGATTGGTTTATTTGACAAGTCAGAGGAGCCCGACTATGAGTAAGCCACAAGCGGTACAAGTGTCCATCTTAGAGCAACACTACACCCTCACTTGCCCAGCAGGCAAAGAAGCGGCCCTTAGACAAGCCGCCACCAATTTGGATGTAAAATTGCGCGAAATTAAAGCCATGGGCCGAGTTATGGGTTTAGAGCGTATGGCGGTGATGGCAGGGCTCAACATGAGCGCCGAATTACTCGACTGCAAAGCACAATTGCAGACCTTAGAAATTGCCATGCAACACTTGGATCAGCGTCTTATTACCGCGCTGGATCAATAGCCCGTTACACATTTTTTGTTCCATTCTTTAAAATACAGGCATATACTAGCCTTAAGACTCCCTGTGGTGCCCGGCATTCGATAACGTCCTTGAGCCGATTCACTTTTATAGGGTGCTTCTCGCTTATGCTCTGTGCACGTCCGCTCGTCGGAACGCCTTCTGCCTAATCAGGAGCGCCCACCTTGAACCTCCGGGTTCAGGACAACCATTGGAACCGACACCTTGGGGGGTCCTTATTACGCTGCCCTGTAAAAGTCTGTAAAAACCTCCCCCTCTCGCCATACTCCACCACTAAATGTGGCACAATCGATGCTATATATTATTTGATAAGCCGCAGGGCGAATCGGTATAGAGATCTAGCGCACATGACTAAACGAATCTTATTGATTGAAGACGACCAAGAGTTAAACGAACTTTTGAGCGAATTTTTGGCCTTAGAGAACTTTGACGTAGACCAAGCCTTCGACGGCGAGCAAGGCCTAACTATGGCCTTAAGCGACAACTACGACGTCTTAGTGCTCGACATTATGATGCCCAAAATGAATGGCCTAGACCTGCTAAAACAATTTCGCATAGACCACAAAACGCCCGTACTGATGCTCACTGCCCGTAGCGACGAAATAGACCGCATCCTTGGTTTTGAAATGGGCGCCGATGACTACCTACCTAAACCGTGTAACCCCAGAGAAATCATTGCCCGTATTCGCGCTATATTGCGTCGCGTAGAAATGGATAAGGCAGGCATGCAAACCACAGGCAGCCGCCAAGTCATGATGCGCGAAGACGTTGAGCTTAACCACAATACTCGCATTGTCTCCAAAGGCGGTGAGGCACTCGACCTCACTAGTACCGAATTCAATCTGCTCGCCAGTCTACTTGAAAATGCCGGCCGTGTATTAAGCAAAGAAGAACTTACGGAAACCGCATTAGGCCGCAAACTCACCTTATATGACCGTAGTGTTGACATGCACATGAGTAATCTGCGTCGCAAGTTGGGCCCCTTTGCTAACGACGATGCGCGTATTAAAACAGTCCGTGGCGTAGGTTATCAATATGTCATCAATGATTAAGTGGCCGCTAGTGTTTCGTAGCCTGTATTGGAAAATTTTCTTCTTTTTCTGGCTCACGCTCATTGCCGCCATTTTTTCTGTGGCCACCTTATCCGAAATCATCGTTAACGAGCGGGATGAAGACCAATACCAAAAGGTGGTCCATTTAGGCATCCAAGCGGCTAACATATACGAACGCAAAGGGGCGAAAGCCTTAACCGCCCACCTTCGCCATATTGACCAAGAATTTGACGTGAAGGGGTTTATGCTAGATGCCAAATATCGCCCCATAAGCCGAGCAAATCTACCCAACAACTGGCTTGAATTCACTCTCCCTTTGACACAAAATCGTTTGTCAGTACGTAGTAACTTGCGTGGCTTTCAACCGTACCGCATCTCCAGCAACAGTGGCCACACTTATACCTTTGTGGCTTACCGTGACAACCGTGGGCCATACCCAGCCTGGCTCAAACATTTGCCGATGCTGCAGGTGCTCACTGCATTAATCATTGTGGCCCTGCTTACTGCCTTTGTAACCTGGCGCATCACTAATCCATTACGTAAGCTCAAGCAGGCCACCGACTCGTTTGCCCGTGGTAATTTGGATACCCGTTTACCTAAGCTGGTGGGTTGTCGCAAAGATGAAATTGGAGAAGTAGGTCTAGCATTTAACCGTATGGCGGAGCGCATTAGTTTATTAGTGAGTAACCAACAGCGTTTGTTTCGAGATATCTCGCACGAATTACGCACACCATTAGCTCGCCAACAGATTGCTTTAGAGTTGTTGGCGCGTAAATTACCCGACACCGAACATCAGTCTTTGCATCGCATCGATCGTGAAATTGGCCGTATGAATCAACTGATCGACCAAGTACTCACCTTATTGCGCTTGGAGCAAAATGAACAGAGCCCAACGATAGAAGCCTATGATCTGAGCAAATTGCTGCGCAAACTCACCCAAGATGCACAATTTGAAGCCCAGTCAAAAGATCAAGTGGATTTACGCCAACCCAAACAGGTCTCAATATTGGGGCAACAAGAGTTGGTCGCGCGCGCAGTAGAGAACATTTTACGTAATGCCTTGCGCTACACGCCAGTCGATGGCCGCGTGTATTTGCAAGTAGACGAGCAAAAAGACAGCGTCATGATTCGTATCGAGGATGAAGGCGAGGGTGTACCCGAAGAGTGCTTAAGCCGCCTTTTTGAACCCTTTTATCGGGTTGAAGCCAGCCGCAACCAACAAAGCGGGGGTTACGGCATTGGCATGGCCATAGCCGAACAAGCCATTCGTGCCCAAGGTGGCAACATTAATGCAAGCAACCGCAAAGTGGGTGGTTTGTGTGTAGAAATCAGCCTACCCAAAACCAGCCTCAACACCTAAACCATTAAGGTTTGGGGCTTAAAAACAACTGATAAGCTGGATTCTGAGTTTCTTCATGGAAGGCATAACCCAGCTCATGTAAGTAGCCCTCGAGCTTAGACTTGTCGGCGTCGGGCACTTGCATAGCCACCAACACTCGACCGAAGGCCGAGCCGTGGTTGCGGTAATGAAACATGGATATATTCCAGGGCTGGCCCAATTTATTGAGGAATTTCAATAAAGCCCCCGGCCGTTCAGGAAAGGTAAAGCGGTAAACCACTTCGTTATCTACCTTGGAGTGCCCACCCACCATGTAGCGAATGTGGGTTTTCGCCATTTCGTTGTCACTTAAGTCTAGGGCAGGAATGTCGTGTTGCTGCAACTCTTGTAACAACTGCCCACGACCGCCATCATCGGTTTTCAACTGCACGCCTACAAACACTTGCGCTTGCTCATCGTCAGCGTAGCGGTAATTAAACTCGGTAATATTGCGCTCGCCTAAGGCTGTACAAAAACGCTTAAAGCTGCCAGGCTGCTCTGGAATTTGGGCCGCAATGAGCGCCTCACGCCCCTCACCAATTTCGGCGCGTTCAGCAACATGGCGCAAGCGGTCAAAGTTAACGTTGGCGCCACTGGCGACCGCCACCAATGTTTGGCCTTGCGCTTGCTCACGCTGCACATATTTTTTTAGACCAGCTAGAGCACAGGCACCGGCAGGTTCAGTGATAGCTCGGGTATCGTCGTACACGTCTTTAATAGCCGCACACAGTTCGTCGGTCGTCACAGTAATGACTTCATCAACGTACTTTTGTGCGAGTTCAAATGTGAGTTCGCCAATTTGAGCCACCGCCACACCTTCGGCAAAAATACCTACTTCTGGTAACACTACCCGCTCACCCGCATCCAAAGCGGCTTTGAGGCAGCAGGAGTCTTCTGGCTCCACGCCAATGATCTTAATGTCTGGGCGTAGGTATTTAATGTACACAGCAATACCAGAAATCAAGCCGCCACCACCCACGGGCACAAACACAGCATCAATGTTGCCGCGGATTTGGCGTAACAACTCAACCGCCACCGTACCTTGACCAGCAATCACGTTTTCGTCGTCAAACGGGTGGATATAAACCAAACCCTTATCAGCCACCATCTTCAGCGAATGTGCATAGGCTTCGGCAAACGAGTCACCAAACAAAATGACTTTGCCGCCCAGCGCTTTAACCGAGTTGACCTTTATGTCCGGGGTGGTCTTAGGCATCACAATGGTGGCTTTAATGCCCAGATGTTTAGCCGACATGGCCACACCCTGAGCATGATTACCGGCAGAAGCTGCAACCACGCCACAAGCACGCTGAGCGGCCGTCAATTGTGAAATACAGTTATAAGCGCCACGAATTTTGAAAGAAAATACCGGTTGCAAATCCTCTCGCTTAATCAAGATATTGTTGCCCAAGCGGGTGGACAATCCACGCGCGGATTCTAACGGCGTTTCCACGGCCACGTCGTACACGTTGGCGGCGAGTATTTTCTTGATATAACGATGGGGCATGTGGGTATCTGCTGTAATTTGCCGCGTTTGGACGAAGCATTAGAATGAACTGATTATATTAATGGCTCAGGCCACGAGCGTCTACATGATGAGCCGCTAAATCCTGTATAATCTCGTTTTTCCTGCCAAACAATGACGTCATTATGAACCAAGACCAGTTAAAGCAAGCCGTGGCACAAGCGGCTGTAGACCACATCGCACCACACCTTAATAAAGATTCTATTGTCGGTGTTGGTACGGGCTCCACTGCAAACTGTTTTATTGACGCACTAGCCAACATCAAACATACCTTTGATGCTGCCGTAGCCAGCTCAGAAGCCACCGCGGAGCGCCTTAAGAACCATGGCATCAATGTACTGGAACTTAACACCGTACCCCACATGAGCTTTTATGTGGACGGTGCAGATGAAAGCGATGCCCACTTAAACCTTATTAAAGGTGGTGGTGGCGCACTCACGCGGGAGAAAATTGTTGCAGCGGTGGCCGAAACCTTTGTCTGTATTGCCGATGAGTCTAAACTGGTCGATGTGCTGGGCGACTTCCCACTACCCGTAGAAGTGATTCCTATGGCGCGTAGCTATGTGGCTCGCAAGCTGGTGGGGTTAGGTGGTGAGCCGGTATGGCGTCAGGGCTTCATTACCGACAATGGCAACTTGATTTTAGATGTTTATGGCATGGATATTGTTGACCCTAAAGGCCTAGAACAAAAAATAAATCAAATCACCGGGGTGGTGACTAACGGTTTGTTTGCTCAACGCCCCGCCGACCTATTGTTACTAGGTACCAGCGAAGGCGTTAAGAGCCTTACCGCTTAAAACAGTACTCTACAACTAATAGTACCGTTAACCTGCTTCAACTTAGTTAGTGCCAGCTCCGAACAGCTGGCATCGACATCAATCACCACGTAGCCAACCTTCTCATTGGTATTGAGGTACTGGCCCGAAATGTTGATGCTGTTTTCTGAAAATACATTGTTAATCTGTGATAAAACACCCGGTATGTTGCTATGAATATGCAATAGACGATGCGTGTTTTCGTGGCTAGGCAAGGATACTTCTGGGAAGTTAACTGCCGAAAGACTGGTGCCGTTATCACAATAACGGATTAGTTTATCGGCCACTTCCACACCAATATTGGCTTGCGCCTCTACGGTAGAGCCACCAATGTGGGGGGTGAGCAAAACGTTATCTACACAGCGTAATGGCGAAACAAACTCGTCATTATTTGAGCGTGGCTCAACCGGGAATACGTCAATAGCAGCGCCAAGCAACTTGCCGTTGCCCAAACTGGTAGCCAAGGCATCGATGTCGACCACAGTACCACGAGAGGCATTGATAAGAATCGAGCCTTCTTTCATTTGCGCAAATTGTTTTGGCCCCATTAAACAATGGGTGGCTGAGGTTTCTGGCACATGCAGTGTGACTACGTCGGCTCTCCCCAACAACTCGGCCAAACTGGCACACGGCCTTGCGTTGCCCAAACTCAGTTTAGTAATTTGGTCGTAGTAGATGACTTCCATGCCCATGGCTTCGGCCATGATACCTAGCTGAGAACCAATGGAACCATAACCGACCACACCAAGTTTTTTACCCCTCGCTTCGTAGGACTGATGAGCCGACTTAAGCCATTGACCACGATGAGCCTTGGCATTTTTCTCGGGGATACCACGCAACAACAATACAGCTTGAGCAATCACCAGCTCAGCCACACTACGGGTGTTGCTGTAAGGAGCGTTAAACACCGGAATACCCAGCTCTAGTGCAGCACCTAAATCGACCTGATTAGTGCCAATGCAAAAACAGCCTACCGCCATCAGTTTAGGCGCTTGTTCTAGCACTTCACGGGTGAGTTGGGTGCGAGATCGAATGCCTACAAAATGAGCATCGGCCAGCACAGACACCAATTCATCTTGGGGTAAAGCTGTGGTGTAGAAGTGAATATTATCAAAACCATCGGCATGTAAAGCGGCTATCGCAGTCTGATGTACGCCTTCTAACAAGACAATTTTAATCTTTTTCTTAACGAGGGAGATGTGCTGCGCTTGGGTCAATTTAGAACCTTTATGAGTGAGATTAAAGAATAAATCAATAAATCTAAAGGCGACTATTATATAGCTATTAGCGACATTAAAATAGCTCATCAGACATAAAAAAGCCCCTACTTATTGCTAAGCAGAGGCTCCTTTAAAACATGGTTAAAACCCTTTGGGGTATTAGGCTTCCATGTCTTTCATAGACAACTTGATACGGCCACGTGCATCAACGTCTAGCACCTTCACCTTAACCATTTGACCTTCTTCTAGGTAATCGGTTACTTTCTCAACGCGTTCGCTAGAGATCTGAGAAATATGCAACAAACCATCTTTGCCAGGCAGGATATTAATGAAAGCACCAAAGTCGACGATACGCTCAACCTTACCTTCGTAGATAGCACCCACTTCGGCTTCGGCAGTAATTTCTAGAATCTTAGCTTCGGCCAATTCAGCCGCTGCTTTGTCGTCTGCATAAACACGAACAGTACCGTCGTCTTCGATGTCGATAGATGCGCCAGTCTCTTCACACAAACCACGAATAGTTGCGCCGCCCTTACCAATTACGTCACGGATCTTATCTTGATCAATCTTGATGGTTTTCATGGTGGGAGCATTGTCATTCAACTCTGTGCGAGGTGTAGCAATAACCTTGTTCATTTCGTCAAGAATATGGATACGCGCTTCGTGCGCCTGCTCTAGAGCAATTTCCATAATCTCTTCGGTAATGCCTTGAATTTTGATATCCATTTGCAAAGCAGTGATGCCCGCAGCAGAACCGGCTACTTTAAAGTCCATGTCACCCAAATGATCTTCGTCACCCAAGATATCAGTCAATACAGCAAAACCTTCGTCTTCTTTGATCAGACCCATAGCGATACCGGCAACAGGTGCCTTAATCGGCACACCCGCATCCATAAGCGCTAGAGAAGCACCACACACAGAAGCCATAGAGCTAGAGCCGTTAGATTCGGTGATCTCTGACACTACACGGATGGTGTATGGAAATTCTTCTTGAGTAGGCAACATGGCTTGGATACCACGGCGAGCCAAACGACCATGACCAATCTCACGACGGCCTGGGCCCATGAAACGGCCCGTTTCACCAACAGAGTAGCTTGGGAAGTTGTAGTGCAACATAAACGGATCTTTACGTGAGCCTTCTAGGGCGTCGATAATCTGCTGATCACGGCTCGTTCCTAAAGTAGCAACTACAATAGACTGCGTTTCGCCACGAGTGAACAAAGAAGAACCGTGAGCTTTAGCCAAAGTGCCAATTTCTACGTTAATACCACGTACAGTCTTGGTGTCACGACCGTCGATACGCGGCTCACCCGCAACCACACGTGAACGTACGGTGTGCTTTTCTAGCTTGCCTACCATGCCTAATACGTCAGACTTAGAAGGCGCAGCGGCATCGTCGTTGCATAGTGCAGCAACTGCTTGAGCTTTTACATCAGCTAAACGCGCTTGACGATCCATCTTGTCACTAATTTGGTAAGCGTCGCCAACGGCAGCACCAACTTCAGCAGTAACAGCGGCCTTTAGCACGGTATCTTCTTCAGCAGCAACCCAATCCCAAGTAGGCTTTGCAGCTTCTGAGGCAAATTCGCTAACGGCTGCAACAACAGCTTGTAGCTCGTCATGGGCAAAAAGAACAGCACCCAACATTACGTCTTCGCTTAGTTCTTTAGCTTCTGATTCAACCATTAATACGGCGTCAGAAGTGCCGGCAACAACCATGTCCAGGTCAGAAGTGGCTAAGGCTTCGAAGCTAGGGTTAAGGGTATAACCGGCTTCATCAGTGTAAGCAACACGGGCTGCACCAATAGGACCAGCAAAAGGAATGCCAGAGATTGCTAGAGCAGCAGATGTGCCGATCATGGCAGCAATGTCTGTGTCGTTTTGCTTGTCAGCAGAAACAACTGTACAGATAACCTGCACTTCGTTCATAAAACCCTTAGGGAACAATGGACGAATAGGACGGTCGATTAATCGGCTAGTTAGCGTTTCTTTTTCAGATGGACGCGCTTCGCGCTTAAAGAAACCACCAGGGATCTTACCTACAGAGTAAGTCTTTTCTTGGTAGTGTACAGAAAGAGGGAAAAAACCTTGATCAGGCTTGGCTGTTTTCGCACCAACAACGGCAACCAATACTTGGATTGCGTCGTCGATAGTGACTAATACGGCACCAGAAGCTTGGCGTGCAATGCGGCCAGTTTCTAGGGTTACGGTTTGTTCACCGTACTGAAATTTTTTGGTAATGATAGACATATGTATCTCCATAAT
>CBDUDU010000047.1:0-17086 GCA_965366045.1 uncultured Oceanospirillaceae bacterium | reverse complement strand
ACCTTAGAGCAAGCCATTGAGGGTTGTGGTTTGGTGGTGGGGACCAGTGCCCGTAGTCGCCATATTCCGTGGCCGTTGCAAGATCCGCGAGAGACGGCAGCGCAAGCGTTAGCCGAGCTGCCAAAGCACTCAGTGGCGTTTGTGTTTGGTCGCGAAGACCGTGGTTTAACAAATGATGAACTGCATTTGTGCAATTTCCACGTGCATATCCCTTCTCATGAAGACTTTAGTTCGTTAAACCTGGCTGCCGCGGTACAAGTCATTGTTTATGAATTGCGCATGGCATTGCTAGCCTCCGAGAAAGGTGACGCGCCTGCGCCGATATGGGGTACCGAGTGGGATGAGGAGCTGGCGACTAGTGAGCAAATGGAACGTTTATTTGAGCATATGGAAGAGACCTTGGTGGACATTGAGTTCTTTGACCCTAAATATCCGCGCCAATTGCTGGCCCGTTTAAGGCGTCTGTTTTTGCGCGCCCGTTTGGATCGTATAGAACACAATATCTTACGGGGTATGTTTACTGCGACTCAGCGCACGTTGAAAAAGCCACGTTAAACCCTATATAAACTAACAGCTCACTAAAACAGGAATCTGGTCATGTTTCGTCATTTAAAAGAAGACATCGCATCTGTTTTTCATCGCGACCCCGCGGCACGAAATTTTGTTGAAGTCTTGACCTGTTACCCTGGCTTGCATGCATTGTTGCTGCATCGTATCGCCCATAGTTTGTGGAACATTCGGCTCAAGTGGCTGGCACGTTTTTTGTCAACCTTGACGCGCTGGTTTACGGGCATCGAAATCCACCCGGGGGCGCAAATTGGCCATCGGTTTTTTATTGATCATGGTATGGGTGTGGTGATTGGCGAAACTGCCATTATCGGCGACGACGTGACTCTATACCATGGTGTGACCTTAGGTGGCACTACGTGGGACAAAGGTAAGCGCCATCCAACCCTGCATGACGGTGTAGTGGTGGGTGCAGGAGCTAAAATATTAGGGCCATTCGAGGTGGGTAAAAATGCCCGAGTTGGGTCCAATGCAGTGGTTACCAAGCCAGTACCTGCCAGCGCCACAGTGGTGGGTATACCTGGGCGTATTATCGAGCGCCCTACTGAAGTCCAGCAAAAGCTACGTCAAGACATGGCGGATAAGTTTGATGCCTACGGCATGAGTTCTGACCTACCCGATCCGGTCGCTAAATCCTTGGCTGCGATGTTAGATCATATGCATGCGGTGGATCGTAAGCTACAGTGTATGGCCGACAAAATGCAGGAGTTGGATGCGAGTTATGTGGATGAATGTCTGCCCGAACTTAATGATGTTGACTTCTCTGGGGCCATTGATCCCGATGGCGATAAGCAGGGCTGAAACACTGATTTTAAGGTCGCTTTTAATACTTGACTAAATTAGTCAAGCTTTAGTAAAATGCCCCTATCGTTTGATGTGCCGAGTTATATTGGCGCCGACACTAAACTTGGAGCGCCCATGAAGCTCACTACTAAAGGCCGTTACGCCGTTACAGCAATGCTGGATTTAGCGATTCACGCATCGGGGAAGCCTATTAGTTTGGCAGACATTTCTGAGCGCCAAGTAATTTCCTTATCTTACCTTGAGCAGTTGTTTTCGAAATTGCGCCGACAGGGTTTGGTAGACAGTGTGCGAGGCCCGGGTGGCGGCTACCGCCTAAGTCGTGATTCCGAGAGTATTTTTGTTGCACAGGTAATTGATGCCGTAAATGAGACGGTTGATGCCACGGGTTGTCGTGGGACAGGTAATTGTCAGGCCGGTGATATCTGCCTTACGCACCATTTATGGGCAGACTTGAGTACCCAGATCCATAGTTTTTTGAATGACATTAGTTTGGCTGATTTAGTTGCCCGTGGCGAAGTTCAAAAGTTGGCACGGCGCCAGATCGATAAATTGGACCAAGTGGCTTCACTTAATTTTGTTAGCTAGTTTAGGCTGGCTGACCTGTATTTGTAGAATGTAAATTGCTGTTTGGTTGCAGCGGAGAAACAACATGAAATTGCCTTTGTATTTGGATTATTCAGCGACCACGCCGGTTGATCCCCGTGTCGCCAAGTTAATGTGCGACTGTTTGACGCAAGAAGGAAACTTTGGCAACCCAGCATCACGTTCGCACGTGTACGGTTGGCAAGCAGAAGAGGCTGTAGAAAATGCACGTCGCCAAGTGGCTGACCTGATTAATGCCGACCCGCGTGAAATTGTGTGGACCTCAGGCGCAACCGAATCAGACAACTTGGCGATTAAAGGTGTGGCGCACTTCTATCATAAGAAGGGCAAGCACATTATTACCTCCAAAATTGAGCATAAGGCTGTGTTAGACACCTGTCGCCAATTGGAACGTGAGGGTTTTGAGGTGACTTATCTTGAGCCCAGCATCGAAGGTTTGATTAGCCCTGAACAAGTGGCTGAAGCTATGCGTGAAGACACCATTTTAGTGTCTTTAATGCATGTGAATAATGAGATCGGCGTGGTGACGGATATTGCCGCTATTGGTGAGATCACACGCGCTAAAAAAGTATTATTTCATGTGGATGCAGCCCAGAGTGCGGGCAAAATTACCATCGACGTAGAAACTGCTAAGGTCGATTTAATGTCCTTTTCTGCTCACAAAGTATACGGGCCTAAGGGTATTGGTGCTTTGTTTGTGCGTCGTAAGCCACGTGTGCGTCTAGAGGCACAAATGCACGGTGGCGGCCACGAGCGCGGTATGCGTTCTGGCACCCTAGCAACTCACCAGATTGTGGGTATGGGCGCAGCTTTTGCTATTGCCCAAGCCGAGATGGAGTCCGACAATGCTCGTATCGACGCGTTGCGTCAGCGCTTGTGGGATGGTGTAAAGGACATGGAAGAAGTGTATATGAATGGCCATGCTACCCAGCGCGTATCTGGCAATGCCAACATTAGCTTTAACTTTGTAGAAGGCGAATCGCTACTGATGTCGCTGCGTGAGCTCGCAGTGTCCTCTGGATCTGCGTGTACCTCTGCCAGCTTGGAGCCATCTTATGTGCTGCGCGCACTAGGAATGAACGACGAATTGGCGCATAGCTCGATTCGTTTTAGTATTGGCCGTTTCACCACTGAAGCCGACATAGATCAAGCCGTTGAGCAGTCACGCAATGCAGTGATCAAATTACGTGATTTATCACCACTTTGGGATATGTACAAAGATGGTGTGGATTTGGACAGTGTGCAGTGGGCTGCGCACTAATAGATTAAATAAAGGGTGCAGTAGATGCACGCTAATATAATAGATTGAGAGGATAGACACATGGCATATAGCGAACAGGTCATTGACCATTACGAAAACCCTCGAAACGTTGGCAAGATGGATGAAGCTGACGTGCACGTAGGTACTGGTATGGTAGGCGCGCCCGCATGTGGCGACGTAATGCGTTTGCAAATCAAGGTTAGCGACGAAGGTGTCATCGAAGACGCCAAGTTTAAAACCTATGGTTGTGGTTCGGCCATTGCTTCGAGTTCATTGGTTACAGAATGGATGAAGGGCATGACCTTGGATCAGGCAGGCGAAATTCGCAACTCCAATATCTCTGAAGAATTGGCGTTACCACCGGTTAAAATTCACTGCTCCGTACTTGCCGAAGACGCCATCAAAGCGGCTATCGATAACTACAAAAGCAAGCAGTAACGTTTAACGCGTATTTAGAGGATATTCCCATGGCCATTACCATGACCCAAGCTGCAGCAGATCACGTTAATAACTACTTAGTTAACCGTGGCCATGGCGAAGGTGTGCGCGTAGGCGTACGTACTACAGGTTGTTCTGGCATGGCCTACATCCTTGAATTTGTTGATCAGGTAGCGGCAGAAGATGAGGTGTTCGACACCTTGGGTGTGAAGATTGTAATTGACCCAAAAAGTCTCTTATATTTAGACGGCACCGAGCTAGATTACGCCAAAGAAGGCTTAAACGAAGGTTTTCAGTTTAATAATCCCAATGCCAAAGGTGAGTGCGGCTGCGGTGAAAGCTTTAACGTTTAAGCTGCTGGCAGATACCTTAACCCGTGGACATCAGCCAAGATTATTTCTCCTGTTATAGCTTGCCGCGCACGTTTGAGCTAGACCTAGGGGTTTTGCGACAAAGTCACCGTGCTTTGCAGCAAGAGTACCACCCAGACCGGTTTGTCAGTTTTGGTGATGCGCAGCAGCGGCTGGCGGTACAAACTACGGCCTATTTGAATCAAGCCTTTGCGACCTTGAGTGCGCCCTTGCAGCGAGGCATTTACCTGCTGCAGTTATTGGGTATGGATCCTATGGCGCCCACCAATACGCAAATGCCCATGGACTTTCTGCTGCAGCAGATTGAGCTGCGTGAAGGCATGGAAGAACTGTCTCAGGTACCGGATCCAGAACCGGCTATAGAGGCGTTGACGCACGAGTTACAAGCGCAAGCGGCGCAGTTAGAAAAGGATTTTTCTCACTTTTACACCGCAAATAACTACCCAAGTGCAGAAACAGCGGTACGAAAGTTACAATTTATTGTCAAGTTACAGCAGCAATTAGATGCCCTCGAAGGCGAGCTGCTCGATTAAGGATTAGATTTCATGGCCTTGTTGCAAATTGCAGAGCCCGGTCAAAGCGCTAAGCCACATCAGCGTAAATTGGCAGTAGGTATCGATTTAGGCACCACTCACTCCCTTGTGGCGAGTGTGCGTAGTGGGCAGGCAGAAACCCTACCCAATTCCCGTGGTGAGCCACTGCTGCCCTCCGTCGTGCGTTATCTGGTAGATGAGTCACCGCAGGTGGGTGTTAAGGCCGAAGCGCACTTGGTGGATGATGCAGCCAACACCGTGATGTCGGTCAAGCGGCTTATGGGTCGTGGTATCGAAGACGTTAAGCGCCTTGGCAGCAATATGCCGTATTTATTTGAGGCCTGTGACCAAGGTATGCCGATGATCCATACCGTGGCTGGTCTTAAAAGCCCGGTACAGGTGTCTGCAGAAATTCTACGAGCCCTAGTGCAGCGTGGCGAGAGCAGTTTAGGGGGCGAGTTAGTGGGTGCGGTAATTACGGTACCTGCCTATTTTGATGACGCCCAGCGCCAAGCGACCAAGGATGCGGCCCAATTGGCGGGTATCCAGGTATTGCGCTTGCTCAACGAGCCTACCGCCGCAGCTGTAGCTTATGGGCTTGAGCAGCAAGAGGCTAACCAAGGCGAGCAACAGCAGGGCACTATTGCCGTATTTGACCTAGGTGGCGGCACCTTTGATATTTCTGTTCTGCGTATGGAGCAAGGTGTATTTGAAGTGTTGGCAACAGGTGGGGATTCAGCCCTTGGTGGTGATGATTTTGACCATGCCTTAGCCCAGTGGATGCACCAGCAGCACCAAATACCGCAACAACTAGACCTTGCTCAACAACGTTTTTTGTTGCGCTTGGCTCGTGCTGCTAAAGAACGTTTGAGTACAGAAAAAACCACCACTTTGTCGTTTGAGGGTTGGCCGGGCGGCGACGTCTATGCCAATTTGGCCCTCAGCCTTGAGCAAATGAATGAGTTGCTGGATCCTATTATTAGTCGTGCTATCCGGGCCACAAAGCGCACCTTACGTGATGCTAAGGTGGGCCTAGACGAAGTGGCCGAAGTGGTGATGGTGGGTGGCTCAACCCGTAGCTTGCGAGTGCAGGAACGCGTAGCCGAATTATTTCAACGCCAACCGTTGACTTCTATCGACCCAGATCGAGTAGTTGCTTTGGGCGCTGCGCGTCAGGCTGACGTGTTGGCTGGCAACCAGAGTGGCGAAGAACTATTGTTGTTAGATGTGCTGCCCTTGTCGTTAGGTTTAGAAACTATGGGCGGGTTGGTTGAGCGTGTGATCGATCGTAATACACCGATCCCTGTGGCTCGTGCACAAGAATTTACGACTTACCAAGCTGGCCAAACAGCCATGGCCATCCACGTGTTGCAAGGTGAGCGCGAATTGGTACAAGATTGCCGCTCTTTGTCGCGATTTGAGTTGCGTGGTATTCCGCCGATGGCCGCTGGTGCGGCTAAAATCCGTGTCACGTTTCAAGTGGATGCCGACGGTTTGCTAGAAGTAAATGCTCGTGAATTAACCTCGGGTGTGGCCGCCACGGTGCAAGTGAAGCCCTCTTATGGGTTGTCTGAGAAGCAGATCGCGGACATGATTAAGGCCAGCTGGAGCAACGTTGAAGACGACCGCAGCGCGCGCAGTTTACGTGAGCAGCAGGTAGAGGCAGATCGTTTGCTAGAGGCTGTGACTATGGCTTTGGCAGAAGATGGTGCGCGCTTACTAACGGCGCAAGCCCAACAAGAAATTGCGGCTCAAATGGAGCAAGTGGTCATCGCTCGTAATGGCCAAGACCACCATGCGATAGCCAAACAAATTGAAGCGATGGCTAAGGCCAGTGATGCCTACGCTGCCATGCGTATGGATGACAGTATTAAGCGCGCTTTGGCTGGTAAGTCTGTAGATCAGTTGTAGCTTGTCGCCAGCCCGTGAATTTAAAGAATGCAGTTGAGGAGTTGTAACCGTGCCCCAGATTATTATATTGCCCCATGCCGAACTTTGCCCAGCAGGCCAAGTAATTGAAGCTGATGCGGGCCAAACCATCCTTGATGCGGCCAAAGCCAATGGCATTGATATTGAGCATGCCTGCGAGAAGTCCTGTGCTTGCACTACCTGTCATGTGATCGTGCGTGAAGGTTTTGATTCTATGATTGAGTCTGATGAATTAGAAGATGATATGTTAGACAAGGCTTGGGGCTTAGAGCCAGATTCTCGTTTGAGTTGCCAGGCTGTTGTGGCCGATGAAAACTTGGTGGTAGAGATTCCTAAGTACACCATTAACATTGTTTCAGAAGCCCACTAGGAGTTTGTTATGTCACTGAGTTGGACCGATACCTTAGATATTGCCATTGAGTTGTATGAAGCTCACCCAGAGGTTGACCCGCGGCAGGTGCGGTTTACCGATTTAATGCAATGGACCATGGACTTGCCAGAGTTTAATGACGACCCAAAACGCTGTGGCGAAAAAATATTAGAAGCCATACAAACCGCTTGGATTGATGAGCTAGACTAGCCACTTTTAAAGCCCGTCAATACAGCGTATAATTACGCGGTCAAATTTCGCGTACGGTTTTCGTGCGAGTTAACACTTTTTATTTATTACCCATTTTATGGGTCCCACTGTTTGGAGAACACCATGGCGGTAGAACGCACTCTGTCCATCATCAAGCCTGATGCTGTAGCTAAAAATGTTATCGGAAAAATTGCTTCACGTTTCGAAACTAACGGCCTTAAAATCGTTAAAATGGAAATGAAGCAGCTAACCGAAGCTGAAGCTCAAGGCTTTTACGCTGAGCACAGCGAACGTCCTTTCTTTGGCGACCTAGTGACTTTCATGACTTCTGGTCCTGTTGTAGTTCAGGTTCTTGAAGGTGAAGGTGCGGTTAACAAAAACCGTGATCTAATGGGCGCTACTAACCCACAAGAAGCTGCTGAAGGTACTATTCGTAGTGACTTTGCAGAATCTATCGATGCCAACGCTGTGCACGGATCTGACTCTACTACGTCAGCTGCACGCGAAATCGGTTACTTCTTCGGCGGTTAATTCCGTGACAAGAAAGTAAGCTGTTATCGGCTCGCACTTAGGTGCTGAAACGTTATCGGCAACACAGTGCGGCGTTCCTAGTGAGCGCCGCATTGCGTTTAGGCAAATAAAACTTGCCAGTTAAATATATAGGTCTGAAAATGTCTGAAGTCAGCAAAAAAACCAATATTTTGGGTTTTTCCCCAAGCCAAATGGAAGCTTATTTTAAAGCTATGAATGAACCCAAATTTCGGGCCATTCAAGTGATGAAGTGGATCCACCAATTTGGTGCTGAAGACTTTGAAAGCATGACCAATGTGAGTAAACAGCTGCGTGAAAAGCTGACTCAAACGGCCGAAATCGTTGAGCCAGAAGTGTTGTATCGCGGGGACTCTAAAGACGGCACCCGGAAGTGGGTTATTGGTGTGGCCGGTGACAACAAAGTTGAGATGGTATTGATCCCCGATGGCGACCGTGCCACCTTGTGTGTGTCATCTCAAGTGGGTTGTGCATTAGATTGCAGTTTTTGTTCGACAGGTAAGCAGGGTTTTAATCGTAATTTAACCTCTGCTGAAATTATCGGCCAAGTACGTATTGCCATAAAATCCTTTGGTCCGGTAGACCCTAATGGGCCACGTCGGGTCACCAACGTGGTATTTATGGGTATGGGCGAGCCTTTGTTAAATTTTGATAATGTCACCCCTGCTATCGCCTTGATGATGGATGACAATGCGTATAATTTATCTAAGCGGCGCGTGACCTTAAGCACTGCAGGCGTGGTGCCCGCTATTGACCGCTTAAGTGAGGTCACCGACGTGTCTTTGGCTATTTCTTTGCATGCGCCCAACGACTTGTTGCGTAATGAGTTAGTGCCGGTCAATAAAAAGTACAATTTAGATGCGTTATTAGACGCGTGTAATCGCTACCTAGATAAGCTCACCGATAAACGCGTGATTACCATGGAGTACACCATGATTGATGGTGTTAACGACCAGCCTAAGCATGCCCGTGAATTGGCTAAAGTGTTAAAGCGGGTGCCTTGCAAGCTCAACTTGATCCCATTTAATCCTTTTCCAGGGTCCGACTACCGTCGCAGCCCTCGGCCGCAAATTGAAGCCTTTCAGCGCATCATGGCTAAAGCAGGTATTATTACTACCATTAGAACCACTCGTGGGGACGATATTGATGCCGCTTGTGGGCAGCTGGTAGGCCAAGTAAAAGACCGTACACGGCGCAGTGCGACCCATGCGGCACGTATTGAAGCGCAACAAATTTAGCCGAGGAACTAAGCTAAGCTGGCAGTGTCCAAAAATGGGCGCTATTATTGCTTCAAAGATAAACAAATTTAACTAACTCTACTGTAAATAATAATAAAAGGTGCACAAAGTGAGTGATGCGGAATCGTTAGACATGTCAGATCAAGATCAAGATCAACTGGACGGGCAGCTGCCCGGCTTCCCCGGGTTCTTATTACGCCAAGCTCGAGAAGATAAGGGCTGGTCTCAAATGGAGACTGCACGGGAATTGCACTTAACGTCGAAGGTGATTAATGCCATTGAAGAAGATGATTTTGAGATTATTCCTAGTTTTGTTTTCGCGCGTGGCTATATTCGTTCCTATGCGCGCCATGTGGGGTTGGATGGCCAAGCCTTAGTCGCCGAGTTTGATGCTGTTTATGGCGTGCCGGACCATGGGTCTAAACCTATGGCGGGCATGCGCAACGCGGGTGAGCAAAGCAAGCCTAGTGATACATGGGTGAAAATCGTTTCGGCGCTGTTTGTCATTGGTTTGGTGGTTGTTTCACTCATGTGGTGGCAAAGCCAAAATGGTGGTTTTGCCATATCTCCATTGAACAGTGTAGCGGTGGATAGTGCGGAAGGTGAGACGCTGATCGAGCCGCTAGAAGAACTTGACGATAACCTCGATCTAGCCACGTTAACTGCCAGTCAAGCTGAAGTGGGGGCGTCGCCTTTAGTTGAGGAAAGTCAAACGTCGGCAAGTGATGACACAACGCCGGTGCAAGTTGAACAACCTGCCTCAGAAGCGGTAGAGCCTGCGCCCGTACCTGCAGAGCAATCTGTTGTGCAAGATACTCCGGTGTTGGCGGCCAATGAGGCTGTGTTGGTGATGGTGTTTGATAAAGACTGTTGGGTGGAAATTAAAGACGGCAATGGCAAGATGATTTTGTCGGACCTCTTTTCTGCTGCTGAACGCATCGATCAAGTGGTTACCGCACCGATTGAAGTCTTGTTGGGCCGTTCGTCTGCAGTCACTAACATGACCTTTGACGAGCGCGTCATCGACTTGAAGCCTCATACACGTAAAGATATTGCGCGTCTTACGTTAAAGAAATAATCGACACCCCGTAAACAGTTTAGTAAAGGAACACGTTTTGGCATCTATTAAAGCCATTCGCGGCATGCACGACATCTTGCCCGATCAAACACCATTGTGGCAGTTTTTTGAAGCGCAAGTTAAATCTGTTTTTGAGCAATATGGTTATGCAGAAATCCGCATGCCTATTGCCGAAAAAACCGACTTATTTTGCCGTTCCATTGGCGAAGCGACAGATGTAGTGGAAAAGGAAATGTACACCTTTGCAGATCGCAATGGTGACCACATGACTCTACGACCAGAAGGCACAGCATCTTGCGTGCGGGCGGCGTTGGAGCACGGTTTAACCTATAATCAAGTTCAGCGTTTGTGGTATCACGGGCCAATGTTCCGCTATGAGCGGCCACAAAAGGGTCGTCAGCGCCAGTTTCATCAGTTTGGTGCTGAAGTTTATGGTCTAGATGGCCCCGACGTTGATGCAGAACTCATTATTATGACCGCCCGCTTATGGCGTCAATTGGGTTTGCAGGACGCTGTTACATTACAGCTTAATACTTTGGGTAGTAGCGCAGCCCGTGCGGCGTATCGCACTGACTTAGTGACCTTTTTGCAGGCTAATATGGCCTCTCTAGATGCAGATAGTCAGCGCCGGGTGGTGACTAACCCGTTGAGAGTGCTGGACAGTAAAGATGAGCCCACGCAACGCTTGCTAGATGGAGCACCTGATTTTTATGCCTATTTAGATGACGAATCCCGTGGTCACTTTGAGCGCTTGCGTCAGCTGTTAGATGCCGCCGGTGTAAACTATGAAATCAACCCGCGACTAGTGCGTGGCTTAGATTATTATTGTAAAACGGTGTTTGAGTGGGTGACCGATAAACTTGGTGCTCAAGGCACGGTGTGTGGCGGTGGTCGTTACGATGGCATGATAGAAGAATTAGGTGGTAAACCTACACCGGCCGTGGGTTGGGCTATGGGTGTAGAGCGGATGATTTTGTTGCTGCAAGAGCTGCAGCAAGCGCCTGCTGATATTACGCAAAAGGTGGATTTGTATGTCGCCCATTTGGGCGCTGAGGCCAATGTGCGAGCCATGCAGTTAGCAGAACAATTGCGCAGTGATATTACAGGCCTGCGTGTGGTTTGGCATTGTGGTGCAGGCAGCTTGAAAAACCAAATGAAAAAGGCGGATCGTAGCGGTGCTAAAATGGTGCTGATTTTAGGTGATGATGAGCTTGCTCAGGGCCAAGTTCAGTTGAAACCACTACAAGGTCAAGGTCAACAGCAAAGCATCGCTATTGATCAAGTCACGGCTCAAGTGACCCGCTTTTTGTAACACAATTAACAATTATTATTAAATGCAGTATTGAGGAGTTTTTGGTCGTGACCGAAATGAAAACCGAAGAAGAACAGGTAGAAGCGTTAAAAAACTGGTGGAAAGAAAACGGCAAGTCGTTGATTCTTACCATCGCCGTGTCTATCGGTGGCGTATTGAGCTGGAATGCTTACCAAGACTATCAGGTGCAGCAGTCTGAAGTGGCCAGTGCTTATTTTCAGCGTTTGCTTAATAGCGCTCCAGAGGGCGAGTTAAGCGAAAAAGATGCCGCTAGTATTCGTCACAATAGTGACTTGTTGAAAACTGAATTTAGCGCCAGTACCTACGCACAGCTCGCTGCTTTAATGGTGGCTCGAGTGGAAGTGCAAGCGGGTAACCTTGCTGCTGCGGGTGCTGAATTGGAGTGGGTAGTAGCACAACAAGGCGATGTTGAAATAGTCTCTTTGGCTAACGTTCGTCTTGCCAAAGTATTGGCAGCACAAGGTCAGTATGATCAAGCGCTAGCATTGCTAGTAGACGGTGATGATGCATGGTCTGCAGCACGTTTAGAAACTAAAGGCGATATCCTTGTGACGCAAGGCGAGCTTGATGCCGCAAGGGCTGCATATTCTCAAGCGTCTGTGCTGGCTAAGGCTAGTGGCGCGAATAACCCTCTATTGGGTTTGAAGTTGGATAATCTTGCGCAATAAATTGCGTACTTAACCCCTGTGATAAGGTATGACTCAATGTTAACTCGACCGTTACGACTGCTTCTCTTGTGCATGGCTATGGTTACCCTTAGCGCCTGTTCATCCACTGGCGGTAGTGTGCCAGAACCTACTCAGCTGCAGTCTATTGTGGCGCAACAAGAGTTGGTTAAGCACTGGTCTAGTAAAGTTGGAGCTGGTGATCACAATGCCTTTTCTGTGTTGGAGCCGGTCCTGCAGCAAGGTCAAATTGTAGCAGTGGCGCCCAGCGGCAGTGTGGCGGCCTATAATATGGACACCGGCGCTGCAGTTTGGCAGGTGGATTTGGGCCAAACCTTGAGTGCGGGTATAGGCCAGGCGCAGGATTTACTATTTGTGGCCACCCAAAGTGGCAAGTTGCTGGCCTTGAGCGGTGTTGATGGTTCGTTGCAGTGGCAGGCGAATACCTCGAGCGAAGCGCTGGCCGTGCCGCAAGCCAACGAACAGTTGGTGGTGGTGCAGACTATTGACGGCAAGGTGAGCGCATATCAACTCGAGAGCGGTAAATTTTTGTGGTCTTACACCGCTAATTTACCGAGCCTAACAGTGCGGGGTACGAGTACGCCCGTGGTAACGAACAACTATACCTATGCGGGTTTTGCTAGCGGCAAACTGGTTGCGCTTGATAACCAAACGGGCAGCATCGTTTGGCAGCAAACTGTAGGCTCGGCTAAAGGCCGCTCCGAAATTGAACGTTTGGTTGATATAGATGGCGCCTTACAGTTGTTAGATGGCGTACTGTACAGCACTAGTTACCAAGGTAGCTTAGTTGCCATTGATGCCCTTACTGGGGCGGTAAAGTGGCAGCAGCCACTATCGAGTTTAAGTAGCGCGTTTATTGTTGGCAATACCATTTTAGCGGTTGATGCCGATGACGTGGTGCTGGCTTACGATCGCATTGAAGGTCACGTGTTATGGCAAAACAATGCCCTTAAACACCGCCTGTTATCGGCGGCCATGAGTCTGGATAATCAGGCCTTAGTGATTGATGCACAAGGTTATGCCCACCTGTTACAACTGACAGATGGGGCCTTTTTAGGACGCAAAAAAATAGGCACCTTAGGTGCGCGCGTTGGTAGCAAGAGTTACCAAAATAACATTTACATATTGAGCCAAGATGGTCGTTTAACGCGCATCGGCTTGAAATAATTGGTTTATCTATGAATCCCGTAATTGCCTTAGTAGGGCGTCCCAATGTGGGCAAGTCCACATTATTTAACCGTTTAACGCGTTCGCGTGATGCGCTAGTGGCTGATTTTCCAGGCCTTACCCGAGACCGTAAATACGGCGAGGGAAAAATTGCTGAGCGCGATTTTTTGGTCATTGATACGGGCGGTATTAGTGGTGATGAAGCTGGCATTGACCAGGTGATGGCAGAGCAGTCCCTGTTGGCCATCGAAGAAGCCGACGTGGTGTTGTTTTTAGTCGACGGTAAGGCGGGTTTAAACCCCTCAGACGAACTCATTGCAGACCATTTACGCCGTAGCGAAAAGCCATCTTACTTGGTGGTTAACAAAACCGACGGCATTGACGCAGACGTGGCTATGGGCGACTTCTACGGACTAGGTTTAGTGGGTATGCCGCGACCCATCGCGGCCTCCCACGGACGTGGTGTAAGCCAGTTGATGGAAGATGTGCTGGAGCCGTTCCCAGAAGCCGAAGGTTTTGGTGATGAAACTGAAGGGGGCATCCGTATTGGTGTGGTTGGCCGACCTAACGTAGGTAAGTCGACTTTAGTTAACCGTATGCTTGGCGAAGATCGAGTGGTGGTATACGACGAAGCGGGTACCACACGAGACAGTATTTATATACCCTACCGTCGCAACGATAAACCCTATACCTTAATTGATACCGCAGGGGTGCGTCGTCGTGGCAAGGTTAAAGAGACCGTAGAAAAGTTTTCTATTGTAAAAACCCTGCAAGCCATTAAAGATGCCCATGTTGTGGTGTTGGTGGTGGATGCACATGAAGGCTTAACCGAGCAAGACATGCATTTGTTAGGCTTTGTTCTTGATGCTGGTCGTGCCTTAGTGATTGCCGTTAACAAATGGGATGGCATGACCGCTGACGATAAGGCCCATGTGAAGCATGAGCTAGAAACACGATTGGATTTTGCCAAGTTTGCGCGCATCCACTTTATCTCGGCCTTGCACGGTACTGCCGTCGGTGATTTGTATAAATCGGTAGAAGAGGCCCATGGTTGTGCGTTTACCAAGTGGAGTACCAACAAGTTAACCACGTTGCTAGAAGATGCGTTGCAAGATCACCAGCCGCCACTGGTGCATGGCCGCCGCATCAAGTTGCGATATGCCCACTTAGGTGGCTCTAATCCGCCGTTATTTATTGTTCATGGTAATCAAACCAACGCGTTGCCTATGGCGTATAAGCGTTATTTGGAAAATAAATTCATTAAGGTGCTTAAAATTCGTGGCACCCCAGTGCGCTTTGAATTCCGTACCAGTGATAACCCCTTCGACGGCAAGAAGAATCAGTTGTCGGCACGCCAAATTACCAAGAAGCAGCGCTTAGTAAAACACGTCAAAAAAGCCAAGAAAAAGGCTAAAAGCAAGTAATGATACTGGCTTTGGCGCGCGTCATCGCGAGGGGCCTAGCCCAAGCCCTCGTCATTGCGAGGGGCGTAGCCCCGCGGCAATCCATGGTGCGTTATGTCATTAACCTCGCTTAATCAATTGCTGCATTTACTTGCAGATGGCCATTTTCATTCGGGTACCGACCTAGGTCAACACCTCAACATGAGCCGTGCCGCGGTATGGAAGCAGCTTAAGGGCGTGGAGGCTTTAGGTGTGCAGCTATACCGAGTTCGTGGCCGTGGTTACCGCATTGCCGGTGGTTTAGATTTGCTTGACTTAGAAGCTATTCAGCGTCAATTACCACCGATCATTCCCGCCTTGAGTATGCAATTGCATATGTCACTAGCATCTACCAACCAAACCCTCATGCGGCGCGTACAGCAAGAGCCTATTCATGGGCAGGTGGTGCTGGCCGAAGTGCAAACCAAGGGTCGTGGCCGCTTGGGCCGCCAGTGGCAATCTCCTTTTGGTCAAAACATAGCGCTGTCGATGGGTTGGCGTTTTACGGGTGGCGCAGCAGCCTTAGAGGGGCTGAGTTTGGTGGTGGGTTTGGCTTTGGTAGAGGCGTTGCAAGATCTAGGCGTGTCATCGACAAAGCTTAAGTGGCCTAACGATGTGCTGGCTGAAGGTAAAAAGCTGGCGGGCATTTTGTTGGAAATGCGAGGTGATGCGACGGGTCCGTGTCATGTAGTGATTGGCATAGGGGTCAATGTGCATTTAGAGCATAATTCCAATATAGACCAGCCTTGGGTGAGCCTACGGCAATTGGGTTACAAAGTGCAGCGCAACGATTTAGTGGCGCGCCTACTGTTGCGCTTAAATCAGCATTTGCATACCTTTGTAGCCCAAGGTTTTGCGCCGGTGCGGAGCTTGTGGCAGTCTTATAATCAGCATCAGGATCAGGCAGTGCAATTATTGTTGTCTGGCGAGACCTTGAGTGGGGTGTGCCGCGGTGTCAATGACACTGGTGCGGTATTGGTTGAGATAGGTGGCGAACTACGAGCCTTTAATGGCGGAGAAATTAGTCTGCGACCACAAGGGGTGTGATGTGACTGATTTATTGATCGACATTGGTAATACTCGTTTAAAATGGCGTGCTCAGCAGCAAGGCGCCTTAGTTGGAGCCGGCACCATGGCCACCGGTGACATTACCTTGGCGACATTGGATGCACAATTGCCAGCGCAGGTCAGCCAATTGGCGTGGGCTAGTGTTGCAGCGCCAGAGTGCGGCACGTTTATAGAGGCGTGGGCAAGTGCGCGCAACCTCCAAGCGTACAAGGCAGAATCACAAGCACAATGGCAAGACCTGACTAATGGTTATGAGCAACCCCAGCAGATGGGCGTTGATCGTTGGTTAGCCATGGTGGCGGCACGAGAGCAGTTCAAAGCGCCGCTGTGTGTGGCCGATTGCGGCAGTGCAATCACTGTTGACTATATAGATGCAAGTGGGCAGCACGAAGGCAGTTATATCATTCCCGGGCAGCGTTTGATGGTGCAGGCGTTGCTACGCGACACGGCGAAGATTCAATTTTCTGGTGTGGCTGTAGACGCTGCGGTGCCAGGCAAAAACACCGCCCATGCGGTGTTGGCGGGTTGTGGTCAGATGGCCAGTTATGGTCTATGTGGATTGTTGCTTGAGGCCCAGCAGGCGGGTTATGTCATCATGCTCACGGGTGGTGATGGTAAGGCCCCAGCACAGGCACTGAGTGTCACTTATAATGGTGATTTAGTCCTCGATGGCTTGGCCCTTGTTGCGGGCTTAATAAAAGTCTGAAAAACTTTAATAAAATCATGTATTGATGCTTGCATCCTGCTACTTCGTTAAGTATTATACGCCCCTCCTGAGTTCAGGCAGTTTCAGGAACGCAGGCATTTAGCCGGTATAGCTCAGACGGTAGAGCAACTGACTTGTAATCAGTAGGTCCGGGGTTCGACTCCTCGTGCCGGCACCAATTCCTGTTAAAGAACATTAGGTGGGGTTCCCGAGTGGCCAAAGGGATCAGACTGTAAATCTGACGCGTAAGCTTCGGTGGTTCGAATCCACCTCCCACCACCATTCTTAGCGGGTATGGTATAATGGCTATCACGACAGCCTTCCAAGCTGTATATGCGGGTTCGATTCCCGCTACCCGCTCCATTGAGTGAAGCTTGCTAGTTTAGTGAGTTGTTTGAAGGCTATTTAGAGCCAGTTTAGTGCGATATAAGCTCTAGTAGCTCAGGGGTAGAGCGCACCCTTGGTAAGGGTGAGGTCGGCGGTTCAATTCCGCCCTAGAGCTCCATTGTCATAAGAACAATGGAGCACGGTATATTTTGAAGGGTAGATATAGCAATGTATCTACCCTTCTTGTTATCTGCGGTTTGCTCAATACGTGAGTATAATTGCATTTTTTAACTTAGCGCGGTCCAGTGGCCGCCCATTGTCGGAGGCTATCATGGCTAAGGAAAAGTTTGAAAGAAATAAGCCACACGTAAACGTTGGCACCATCGGTCACGTTGACCACGGTAAA
>CBDUDU010000046.1:0-17401 GCA_965366045.1 uncultured Oceanospirillaceae bacterium | reverse complement strand
CGTAAGGAACGTTTAACATGAATTTAATTAGTCGATACCCTGTGCCAGAACTGGCGGACTTTCCAGAAGACATTAAGCGCCGGGTAATGGCAGTGCAGGAAAAGGCGGGCTTTGTGCCTAACGTGTTTTTAGCTATGGGCCATAGACCCGATGAATTACGTGCCTTCATGGACTACCATGATGCATTGATGAATAAAGCGGGTGGTTTAAGCCAAGCAGAACGCGAGATGATTATTGTCACTACCTCCAACGACAATGGCTGCTTGTATTGTGTGGTGGCTCACGGCGCGGTATTACGTATACGGGCAAAAAACGCATTGGTGGCAGACCAAGTGGCCATTAACTACTTAAAAGCCGACATTTCCACACGTCAAAAGGCCATGTTGACCTTTGCTCTTAAAATATCCAACAATGCACAGGCCACCAGTGATGACGATTTCGTCCTTTTACAAAGTCATGGCTTTAATGAGGAAGATATCTGGGATATCGCCGCCATTACTGCCTTTTTTGGCTTGAGTAATCGCATGGTCAATTTCGCCTCTATGCAGCCTAATCAAGAATTTTATAACATGGCACGCGACATTTAAGGACGACTTAACTGGCCTCGGGTACCGCGCTAGCCCACTCATGACATGATTAAAGTGTTACATCAATAGGCGTAAAAAACACCAATTTGAATCAGGTGGCGCCATTAGACTTTAGTCATAAGAATAATACCCACTATTCGCCATTTTATATCTTTATCACCTGTTTCTTTGCCTTATAACGCGTTAGTCTATTGCGACCTACTGATACTCCTAACCGACATGGTGCGGATGCCTTAAACCGTAGGCCACTTTTATTGCTAACCCTGTTGCTAATAGCAAGGAACACCTTGATGCCTGAGTCTCTAAAAGACAGCGCCATGCGCTACCATACACACCCAACGCCAGGGAAACTGTGCATTCAACCCACTAAACCTTTAGCTAACAAACGTGACTTATCGCGGGCCTATTCGCCCGGTGTGGCATACGCCTGTGAGGCCATTGTAGAAGAAGAGGCTATGGCCGCTGCGGTAACGGCGCGAGGTAACCTAGTCGGTGTGATTACTAACGGTACCGCAGTGTTAGGTTTAGGCAACATTGGCCCATTAGCCTCCAAGCCTGTGATGGAAGGTAAGGCAGTTCTATTTAAGAAGTTTGCCAACATTGATGTATTTGACATTGAAATTCAAGAAAACGAAGTCGATAAGTTAGTCGATATTATTGCCGCGTTGGAACCGACCTTTGGTGCCATCAACCTAGAAGACATCAAAGCACCCGAGTGTTTCTTAGTTGAGAAACAGTTGCGCGAACGGATGAATATTCCAGTGTTTCACGACGACCAACATGGCACCGCTATTGTTGCCGCCGCGGCTGTGTACAACGGTTTACGGGTCGTTGAAAAGAGCATCAAAGACATTAAAGTGGTTGGCTCCGGTTCTGGTGCTGCCAGTATTGCCTGTTTAGATTTGTTGGTGAGTATGGGGTTACCCCGTGAACAAGTTACTTTGGTAGACCGTTCTGGCGTGATCTATAAAGGCCGCGAACAGGGTATGAACCCGTGGAAAGAAAGCTACGCCCGTGAAACTGACGACCGCACCTTAGCGGATGCCATCGCTGGCGCCGATTTATTTATGGGGTTATCTGGCCCAGGGGTCTTAACCCAAGACATGGTGAAAACCATGGGGCCAAAACCGCTTATTTTGGCTATGGCTAATCCAACACCAGAAATCATGCCCGAATTGGCTATGGCGGTTCGGCCTGATGCCATTGTCGCAACCGGCCGTTCGGACTACCCCAACCAAGTTAACAACGTCTTGTGTTTTCCGTTTATCTTCCGAGGTGCCCTCGATTGTGGTGCCACTACTATTAACGAAGAAATGAAGATGGCCTGCGTTAAAGCCATTGCAGATTTAGCCTGTAAAGAAGCTACAGACGTGGTGGCAGAAGCCTATGCCGGCGAAGATTTCCGTTTTGGTCCAGAGTACCTGATTCCTAAACCCTTTGACCCGCGCCTCATTGAAGAAGTCCCTATTGCCGTGGTTAAGGCCGCGATGGAAAGTGGTGTGGCTACTCGTCCGATCGAAGATTTAGACGCCTATCGAGTGAAGTTGCAGGGCTACGTTAACCAAGCCGGTTTGTTCATGCAGCCCATGATCGAAAAAGCAAAACAGGGGCCACAACGCCGTATTGTATACGCCGAAGGCGAAAACGTTGACGTACTCATGTCCATGCAAGCTATGGTGGATGAAGGCGTAGCTAAACCAATTTTAATTGGTCGTCAAAGTGTGATGCAAGCCACTATTGATCGTTTAAGTTTACGCTTTAAGCTGGGCGAAGATGTAGAGGTGTTCGACCCCGTTGACTGTGATTCACACAGCCGCTATTGGCAGCATTATCATAAAAAAGTAGCTCGTAAAGGCACTTCGGTAGAGACGGCTAAACAGGAAATACGCACTAATACCACGGCGTTGGCCTCGGTGATGGTAGATTTGGACGAGGCTCACGGCATGATCTGCGGCAAAGTAGGGCGCTTTGATACTCACTTTAAAACCTTATTCCAAGTGTTGGGCCGAAAAACCCCAGATACCCATGTGTCAACCGTGTGTGCCTTATTATTGCCTAGTGGGCCGTTATTTTTAGCGGATGCATTCTTAACTGTTGACCCTACAGCAGAAGATATTGTAGCTACCACCGAAGCCAGTATGAACTTTGTGCGTCAGTTTGGTATAAAGCCCAAAGTGGCTTTGTTATCGCACTCTAATTTTGGTACCTCCAGTGACCCTCAAGCCAATAAAATGCGCCATGCCTCCGCCACTTTGCGTGAGCGTTACCCTAATGACGAGATCGAAGGTGAAATGCACTCGTTTACGGCACTTAACGAAGAGTTGCGTCAGACCATCTTCCCGAACTCTCAGCTTACTGGCCAACCTAACTTGTTGATCATGCCTAACCTAGACACGGCTAACATTACCCTAGGTTTAATTCGGTCACTCACCGATGCCTTGCTTATCGGCCCGTTTGTACATGGTTTAGCAAAACCAGCCCACATCGTCATTCCGTCGGTCACCGGCCGTGGCATGTTCAATATGAGTGCGATTACTGCGGCAGACGTGGAAGTCCACTGCGAAACTAATGAATGTTGCATTTAACCCGAGAGCTCTCTCGACCCGGTTCCCACGCCCTGCGTGGGGACCGTTCCATATCCTGTTGCTAATAATACCTGCTTTAGCGCTATCACGTTATGCGTGAGTTGCGCATCATCACAGCCAGAGAAACCTAAACAAAAACCACTGGGACCATGGCCTGCATAGTGTTTGGAAAGGGCAAAGGCGGTAACGCCGTGGGTTTTTAAAGCAACAACGATGGCTTGGTCATCGATTGTTTGGCTATCTGGAGTTGGATGGCAAAAGGCGACTAAATGCATTCCCGATTCGGGTGGTATGGCATACAGCCATTGGCTTAAGTGTTGGTTAATTAAACCACAAAGCACGTCGCGGCGGTGGCGGTACAACCTGCGCATACGGCCAAGGTGAGGGTTGAAGCTACGGTCGGTTACGAATAGGCTTAAGGCCGGTTGGATGTGTAATGAAGCCATGCTACCTAACTCTTGTTGAGCTTCTAACACATCTTCAATTAGTGGTTCTGGCAATACCAAATAACCGAGTCTAAAACCCTGAAACATGAGTTTAGAGAAGCTACCTAACAGAATCACCCTTTGGTTCTGGTCGAGGCTCATTAAGGCATCGGTTTTGTGCCTTTCGTAGGTGAATTCACTGTCGTAATCGTCTTCTAATAACCAACAGTTGTGGTTTTGTGCGTAGTTTAACCATGCTAATTTACGGGGGCCACTCATGGCGATACCTAAAGGGTATTGGCGGTTTGGGCCAATGATGGCTAGTCTGGTGGCTGGGTTAGTTTCATAAGGTAATTTGGCACCTTCTTTGTCCACTTCAAGCCATTGAGCTGTTAAGCCAAGGCTATTGACCACCTGCCTTTGTAGCGGGTAGCCGGGGTTTTCCATATAGACGTGATCGCCACGCTGCATAAGGGCTTTGCTTATTAACGACAGTGAGTCGCGCTGGCCTGCAGTGATTATAATTTGTGCAGGGCTGCAGTAAACGCCACGTGTCATATAGAGGTAATGACTTAAGCTGCGCCGCAAAGGTTCGTAACCCCCAGGGTGTTGGTCTTGTAATAAACTCGGCTCTGGGCGTCGCCAGGCTTTAGCCAGGCACCGTGCCCATAGTGGAAACGGAAAGTTACGTGCATCTGGCCCAGAACTAAAACCTCCATTGGAGTTGTCAGTTGAGTGGCTGGCCGGTAAACCATCCACCAATGCTAAAGGTTTAGTTTTGCCTTGCCGTAACGCCGCGGGCAAACTGGTATTGACAAAAATGCCAGCACCTTGGCGGCTAATGAGTAAGCCTTCGGTGAGTAATTGTTGGTAAGCACTGGTGCAGGTGGTACGCGACACACCCATGTCTACGGCGAGTTGCCTGCTAGAGGGTAATCTGCTGCTGGGTAACACTCGCCCGGTGACAATGAGTAATCGCAGCTGTTGAACCAGCTGTTGGTACAGTGGTTCGGTTGCGTCTGAGGAGAGACTTACAAGACTTTCTAACGGTATATGTGGATTGTTATTGTTCATAAAAATTGGCTATTAAAAAGTAATCAATACTGGCTATTTTATATAGCCAGTTGTTGATTTATATTGCGCTTATTGTTGTTAATAATCAAACCTTGAGTCCCTTACATGAACCAAAATACAGTGACCCCCCGTACCCAAATTAAACGTGGATTAAAACGCGCAGAATATGATGTTGATAAAGTTAACGCCATCATCGATGAAGCGCTGATTTGTCACGTCGGATTTTTGGTCAATGGTCAACCGATAGTGATTCCTACGTGCCATTGGCGAGAAGGCAGAAAAATCTATTGGCATGCTCACAGCAAGGCACAAAACGTTAATGCACCGGAGGCTACAGACACCTGCTTGACCATTACGTTGTTAGACGGCCTAGTGATGGCTCGCTCGGCATTCAACCACTCGGTAAATTACCGTTCGGTGATGATTTTTGGCCAGCCGCAAAATATCACCGACGCTGCTGAAAAACAACGCCAGTTACAATTGATGGTAGACAAGTTTTCGCCTGAGCGCTGGGATCAATTACGGCCCATTACCGACACCGAAGTTAAGGCGACTGGCGTACTGATGATGGATTTAGACGAAGTGTCTTGCAAGGTGCGTTCTGGCCCTGCGGTGGATGAACCCGAAGACGTTAGCTGGCCAGTGTGGGCTGGCGTATTACCCACGACCAGTGAATTTGGAGTGCCACAAGAGAACCCCGACTCTCTGGCTGCCTATGAAGTTGCCAAGTTGCCAGCTAAACTCTTGCAGCGTTAATACACATGTGAGATCTTATAGCTGTGCCTATTTAATGAGATGTATTAATGCCTAAGTTGCAGTTTAATAAAGCCTTTACCCAACAAGAACCTATCCCTGAAGCCGCCAAACAAAGGGTTATGGCGTTGTTGGATTCTGGCCGTTTACACCGTTATAACACCGTTGGCCCAGAGGTCTCTGATGCAGCTTTGTTGGAACAGCAGTTTGCCCAGTACCAAGGTAGAAAATACTGTTTGGCCTGTACCTCTGGCGGTTATGGCTTGCACATCGCCCTACGTGCCATGGGCCTGGAATCAGGCGACGCGGTGCTCACCAATGCCTATACCTTAGCGCCGGTACCCGGTGCTATTCATGCGGCGGGTGGTGTGCCGGTGTTGGTGGAAATTGACGACCATTACCACCTAGATTTGACAGACCTTGAAGCGCAGGCAAAATCTAGCCAAGCTAAGATTTTGCTGTTGTCGTTGATGCGTGGCCATATTCCTAATATGGACCGGCTCATGGCACTATGTAGTGACCTAGGCATACAAGTATTAGAAGACTGTGCCCATACCATGGGGGGCTCTTGGCGTGGAGTAAAGTCTGGTAATTTTGGACAGGTGGCGGCGTTTAGTTTACAAACCTACAAACACTTAAATACCGGTGAGGGTGGTTTGGTGGTGACCGATGATGCAGAAATTGCAGCCCGTCTGATTATGCATTCGGGTTCATACATGTTGTATCAACGCCATGGTGCCTCGCCACCGGCAGAGGTGTTTGAAAAAATCCGTTTAACCAGTGCCAACATGTCAGGCCGTATGGACAATATACGCGCGGCCATTGGTGTGGCCCAGTTGCCGTCTTTGGACCACAATTGTCAGCGCTGGAACCGCCGCTACCAAATTTTAAGCCAAGCCATTAATATGATTGAAGGTTTGCATATTCCTGCTCGGCACGCCGATGAATCTTATGTGGGTAGCTCATTGCAGTTTCGTGCAACTGGACTTTCAATACACCAAATCCCAGATTTTATAGCCGCTTGTGCTAACCAAGGTGTAGAGCTTAAGTGGTTTGGCGAAGCGCAACCTAACGCCTTTACGAGCCGCTACGACAGCTGGCATTATATAGACCCGATGCCACATCTGCCGAACACCTTACGGGCGTTAGAGAAAACCATGGACCTACGGGTGCCACTAACTTTTGACCATGATGACTGCAGGGTTATTGGCGCAGTGATTGAGCAAGTGATGCTTGAATTCACCGACAACTAGGCCATTGTTACTCGGTTGCTGGCTCGGTTGCTGGCTCGGTTGCAAAGCCAGAGCCAGCAGATAGAGGGTTGAGACAGGTTGTTAAGCCTTAGGGCGTACACCTTTGGGGTCATAGAAGCCCCGCAGGCTAGCTTGGGCCGAATACCGCTTTAAGGCAATTTCGATCTCGAAGGTAGCCTTGGAAATACGAATAGGTGAAAGGTTAGGGGAATTGACATATCCCATACCAATGGCACTGCCGACCGCGTGGCCATACATACCCGAGGTGAGGTAACCCACAATTTCGCCATTCATAATAATAGGTTCGTTATGGAATAACATGGCTTCTGTGTCGTCTAGCTTAAACTGCACTAAACGGCGTTCAGTGCCATTGGCCTCTAGTTGTTCTTTATAACCGTTGATACCGATGAAATCACCAGAATCCGGTTTGGCTGCCCAATTTAGGCCCGCTTCAAACAAGTTGTCTTCTGGGCCGACATCGTGACCCCAGTGTACAAAACCTTTTTCCATACGAGCGCTGTTGACGGCATGCATGCCCACATTGCGTATGCCAAAGTCAGCACCTGCTGCCATTAATGCGCGGTATACAGTGGCGGTATGTTGGGCGGGAATAAATAGCTCCCAACCGAGTTCGCCGACGTAACTTAAGCGTTGAACCCACATTCGCACGCCAGCCACTTCCATGACTTTACCTGTGGCAAACGGGAAGGCTTCGTTGCTTAGGCTTATAGTGGTGAGTTGAGACAATACCTCACGTGCCATAGGCCCTTGGAGGGCCAAGCCACCAAAGTTCATGCTGATGTCTTGTAGTAGCACATCGTCAATCAGGCGGTGGTTTAGGTGCCACCAATCCCTTGAATGGGAGCTGATGCCGGTAATCACCCAATAAGTGGTTTGGCCAGTGCGCACCACGGTAACATCGGCTTCGATGCCCCCACGGGCGTTTAAAAAATGGGTGTAAACTATTTTGCCCACGGGCACATCGATATTGCCTGAACAAATATATTGTAGGTTTTTGGCAGCGGCAGGGCCTGTCACTTCAAACTTACCAAAAGAAGACATGTCATAAAGGCCTACGCCCTCTCGCATAGCCATGTGCTCTTGTTTGTTATTTTCAAACCAGTTAGGTTTGTTGTAACTGTACTCGTATGTGGCTTCTTGGCCGGGGTTAGCAAACCAGTTGGCACGTTCGTAGCCACATACTTCACCAAAACATGCGCCAGCTGCAGCTAATTCTGCGTGTAGGGGTGAGTGAATTTGATCACGCGCGGTTTCATACTGGTAAAACGGCCAGTGCATCGCGTACGTATGGCCTAAGGCTTCTGGAATTCGCTCTGCCACGTATTCGTCGTGTTGTTGGGCTGGGTGATGACGACGCAAATCACATTCGGTGACGTCACCTGATGGGAAACCATCAATCATCCAGTCGGCCATGATTTTGCCAACACCGCCACCAGCGCCAATGCCTTTGGAGTTCATGCCAGCGGCAATAAATAGCTTATCTACTTCTGACGTAGGCCCAAGCAAGTGTAGGTTGTCGTTGGTGAAACTTTCTGGACCATTAAACCAGGTACGAATGCCGGTTGTTTCTAGCTGCGGAAAGGTGTCCATACTGTTCATAACGTAGGGTTCTACGTGATCTTGGTCACAAGGGAACTGGCCAAAACAGAAGTCGTCAGTAATATTGTCCATAGACATGCCTTTAGCATTGTCTTCAAACCAACCGACTAACATTTTACCAGCGTCTTCTTTGTAGTAAAGGCCGCGGTCATAGTCGCGTAATACCGGGCGCTGGCTTAGGCCTTCCATTTCTTCGGTCACAATATAGGAGTGCTCGCAGGTATATATGGGTAACTGCACACCCACAGTTTTAGCCAGATCACGGGTCCACATGCCGCCACACAATATCACCTGATCGACTTCCACTTTGCCTTTGTCGGTGCGGATGCCAGTGATCACGTTGTCCTTGGTCAGCAGTTCTTCCATGACGGTGTTTTCAAAAATTTCCACACCGTTCATGCGAGCACCTTTGGCCAGTGCCATGGTGGTGTCGATGGGGTTGGTTTGGCCGTCATCTGGCGTATAAAGTGCGCCTAAAACACCTTCGGTGTTGATGCCTGGGTACAGTTCGGCTAAGCGGGTGTTGTCGATCATTTCTGATTCCACACCAAATACTTTGGCCATGGATGAGGTGCGTTTAATCTCTTCTAAACGTGCCTCAGTACGCGCAAGGGAAATACTACCAATACGTTTGTAACCTGTGGCTTGGCCGGTTTCTTCTTCCAAACCAGCATATAATTCGTGGCTGTACTTGGCTAGATTAGTTAACGTAGGGGTAGGCCACAGTAGGCTCACAAGGCCTGCTGCATGCCATGTGGTGCCACAGGTGAGTTGCTTACGTTCGATAAGAATAACGTCTTTAATACCGCGCTTAGCCAAATGGTAGGCTACAGAGGTGCCGATAATGCCTCCACCAATAATCGCTATACGGGCTTTTTCTGGTAATACTTGGGCGTCGCTCATGTCTTTGTCTCTGTCTCTGTTATGTCTCAATTACTGGGCTATTAGCCGCGTAGTAGTCCATTGCTTGGGTCATAGGCCGCGTCGAGTTCTACATGGCAATGTCTTGTGCCAATAGAGGTCTCTACGGTGAGTGCCTGACCCGCATTACAGTGTTCGGGTTTTAGATAGGCAAAGGCTAAACTTTTTTGCACTCGATAGCCATAGGCACCGCCGGTGATTATGCCCGTATGGTCACCATTAGCAAACACCGCTTCGTTACCAAAACATTCAGCGGGCACTTCGTCGTCAAACACCAAGTAGGCAAGCTGTAGTGCTAGGCTATCGGACTGGCGCTGGCGCATGTTGTCACTGCCAATAAACTCGCGGCTTAAATCTAAAAAACGATCCATGCCGGCTTCTAAAGCCGAAATTTCTTCGGTGAATTCAGCGCCATAGGCACGGTACATTTTTTCCATACGCATGCTGTTAAAGGCACGAGTACCAAAGTCTCGTAAGCCTAAGGGTTGGCCAAACTCCATTAATGATTCATAAATAGAGATGAGCTGCCATACAGGCATGTGTAATTCCCAACCTAATTCACCGGCGTAAGACACACGCATGGCAAATACTGGCGCAGAGTCTAGCTGAATGGTTTGGCAAGCAAGCCATGGGAAAGCAGCAGTAGACAGGTCGTCTTCACAAATGTGTTCAAGGATTTCACGAGCTTTGGGGCCAGTGAGTAATAAGCCACCCCAATCTTCGGTGAAATCTTCAATGGCAACGTCATAATCGCCCACATGCTGTTGCATCCACTGCAGGTCTTTAATTTGTGAGCCAATAGCGCCCATCAATACAAAGTGGTCTTGGCTAATACGGCTTACGGTTTGCTCAGCCATGATGCCACCGTTTTTTGCATGGAATAGGGTGAGGCTAATACGGCCATCTTTAGCGGGTATCTTGTTGCATGACAGGTGATCTAAGAAGGCATAAGCATCTGGTCCTGTAACACGAAATTTGGCCGTTCCACTGATGTCAGTAATGCCGCAGGTGTTTTGCACTGCAGCACATTCTTCTGCGACAACGGTATGTGCTTCGCTATGGGTCCAAGTTTCGCTTTCGCTGCGCACGGCGTCGGTCTTAAACCAAGCTGGTTTTTCATAACCTGCGGTAACAAAATGTACCGCATCCTTTTGTGCCATCACCGTATGTAATGGGCTGGTACGAATAGGGCGCCCATGGGGGCGGTTTTCTGTAGGTGAACCGCTGGAGTACATGCGCTCATAGGATTCAATAGCGCGGGTAATACAATAATTTTTATTAGCCCAATCACCAAAGCGGCGACTATCTAACGAGGCCATATTGAGTTCTGTTTGGCCGTGTACCATCCACTGCGCCATGTATTTACCGATACCACCTTGAGCGATACCAATAGAGGCCCCAGTCATGTTCCAAAAATTAGTTAAGCCGGCTACTGGGCCCACTAAAAAGTTGTCATCTGGTGTGTGGGTAATAGGGCCATTAATGATGGTTTTAACGCCCACTTCTTGGAAGAGAGGCACCAGTTCCATGCAACGTTCTAACCAGGGCATTAGGCGTACTAAGTCACCAGCAAATAATTCCCTATCAAAGTCCCAATCCATACCGTTGATGGCCCACGGTTTTGAACCTCGGGTTTCGTAGGGCCCCACCAATAAACCATTGCCTTCTTGGCGAATGTAAGCAGCAGCAGTGGAGTCTCGAGTTACTGGCAGTTCTTTGACTAAGGCTGCTAGCTCTGGGTGGTCTTCGGTGACTAAGTATTGGTGTTCTAGGTTGATGATAGGCACATGTACGCCCACCATGCGGCCTACTTCTGGGGCAAAGCAGCCGCCAGCGTTAACCACATGTTCGGCAATGATGTTGCCTTGCTCGGTGATGACTTCGTAGCCACCCTGAGGCAGAATGTTGATGTCGGTGACACGATTAAAACGGCTTATTGTGCCGCCATTTTCACGAGCTAATTGCGACAGCGGCATGACGACGGCGGTTGGGTCTACATGACCGTCGTTAGGCGTGTATAAAATACAGCGAGCGCCGTCAAAGTTCATCACGGGATTAATTGCTTTGGCTTCTTCTTTAGAAACCCAGCGCATTTCACAACCAATGTTGTGGGCACGGCTCATGACGTTGCGAAACCATTGTTCTTCTACTTCGGTATAACCTACACGTAAGCTGCCGCACTTGTGGAAAGACGAGGGCAAACCGGTTTTGGCGGGTAAGATTTTGTCGTACAGTTCAATGGTGTAATCGTGAATTTTACTTAACGTGTGGTTGCCGTTGAAGTTAGGGCAAAGGCCCGCAGCATGCCACGTAGAGCCGCTGGTGAGCTCACCCTTTTCGATCATTACCACATCGGTCCAGCCTTCTTCTGTAAGGTGGTACATGAGGTTAACGCCAAGGGAACCACCACCAATAATAACAACGCGGGCATGGGATTGTAGGGACATAATAAATTTCTCTTAACGGCCGATTTGTTCACGGCTAAGTTTGATGTCAAATTCTTCACGAATTGCCAAATCAGCGGCATCGTCGATGTGTTTGGGGAAATAGCTGGCTAATAGCTCTTTCTTCTTAGCGATGGCTTTGTCGAGCAATACGGGTTTTCCGAGCTCAGCCCATACGTTGGGGCTGCTGCGGTCGCCTAGATCAGGGTAAATATACTCGCTTTGCATCACCGAGAGGGTTTGGTCGGAACCTAAATAATGGCCTTTACCGCCCATACAGACTTCATTGATGACATCAAAGCTCAAGGAGTTTTCATCCACCTTAATGCCTTTGGTCATACGCATGCAAGCACCGAGTACATCGTTGTCCATCAATAGACTTTCTGGGCAAGCGCCCATCAAGCTGGCGTACATGCCTGCAGATTCGTACACCACGTTGGCCCCCGCCATAGCGGCTGCGGCTGCGGTGTAGCCTCGTTCAGCACCGGCTTGATAATCGGGAAACTTAGCGTCGGTCATGCCACAGGCAGTACCCGTGGGTAAGTCAAAGTAGTTGCCCATTTGTACGCAAGCCGCCGATAAAATGCCTTGCTCTGGCGAGCCACCACTCATGGCACCGGTACGTAAATCAGATACAAATGGCCAGGTGCCAATGATCGCTGGTGCGCCGGCTTTAATTGCATTCACATACACCAAACCACCTAAACATTCAGCCCATGCTTGGGACACCGCACCGGCTAAGAGGGCAGGGGATGTGGCTCCGGCTTGGCCTGCAGAAAGCAATAGAATCGGCATACCACCCTCTACACCCACGCGGAGGCATTCCATTGACTCTTCGGCAAAGTTCATGGGAGGCACTACAAAACAGTTAGACATGCTCACAAACGGGCGTGCTCGCCATGCGTCTTCGCTACCGGCAAAATGATGCAACATTTTTAAGCCAGCTTCCACGTGGTCGGCTTCGGTAAAACTGGTGCCAATGTGTTTGCTGTTGCCAATTACCGATGTGTACAAGGTGTTGAGGTCCATAGTTTTTGGATCATCAATGTCTCGCAAAACACACATGCGTTGGAACATATGGATATGTTCACAGGTATCGGCAATTCGTGCCATGTCGTACAAATCTTGGCTGGTGGAATTACGATAGGTATTGTTTTCTGGGTCAGCCACATGCACTGCGGCGCCAGCGGTGGAGAAGTGTACTCGCTGACCATTGAGCTCTAAATCGTGTTTAGGGTCTATACCGTGGAGTGTGAGATTACGCTGGCAAATGTCTAACGTATGGTCTACCAAACTACGAGGAATACGCAAGCGGCCATCGTCACCCATAATAGCACCAGCTGCGACCATGGTTTCGGTACAATGAGGCGTGGAGCGGCCAAAACCAATTTCTTCTAAAATACGGTAGGCATTGTTGGCGATGGCGGCCATGTCGGTTTCCGAAAGGGGGGCATATGTACCACCGATTTCACCGGGATGAACGGGTTTTTCCTCTTCAGCCAAAGGTGCTAAACGTACAGCTAAACGGGCCTGGCGGCCTCCAGATCGACGTGACATAGTGATTTTCCCATGTGGTTGTTATGGATCCAAAAGAGGCTAATTTTTAGCTTAAATTACGATTGGTACAATTGATTATTTTTATGGATATGGATTAGAATAACTAATCTTAAATTAGTCCTATGCAAGAGCTTAATTAATGGCTAGAAAATTGCCACCACTTAATAGTTTGCGAGCTTTCGAAGCGGCGGCTAGGCACCTGAGCTTTACTCGCGCTGCGGACGAGTTATTTGTCACTCAAGCGGCCATTAGCCATCAGGTTAAAGGTTTAGAAGATTACCTAGGCCACCGGCTGTTTGAACGTTTGCCACGAAAGTTAACGCTTACCAGCCAAGGAACAGCGTTATTGCCAGTGTTAGCCGATGCCTTTGACGACATGGCCAATGCGGTTGTTAGCCTTAAGCAGGAGAAAGTAGGGTCTGTACTCAATGTGCGACTGGCTCCTTCATTTGCAGCTAAGTGGCTGTCACCGCGACTAAAGGAGTTTTGGCGACTTTATCCCGAAATTGATCTGTGTTTATTCCACGCTCACCATGCGGTCGATTTTGAACGTGAAGATATTGACTTAGCCGTGACCTACGGCCGAGGGGACTGGAAGGGTGTCGAAAGCACGCCAATCATTAAATTGGATTTTTTTCCGGTGGCAAGCCCCTCTTGGCTTGCCAATAACGGCCCTATCACTCAACCAGAACAGTTGCTTAATGTAACCTTACTCCACGACGCGGAGCCGTATTGTTGGAACGAGTGGCTTAGGCAAACTGGTGTAAAAGGCATTAACAACAAACGCGGCACTACAATTGATGACACCAATGTATTGATTCAAGCGGCCATAGACAGCCAAGGTGTGGCGTTAGGTTCTACGCCGTTTGTGGAGGACCATTTGGCGTCAGGGCGATTGGTTAAGGTGTTTGATCAGGTTCTAATTACTGACTATGCGTATTATGTGGTGTGCCCAAAAACACACCTGCAACGCCCAGATGTAAGGGCGCTCAAAGAGTGGCTGTTGGCTCAGGTTTAGAGTTGGTAGGGTGTTAAACGTCGGGTCACACGGCAAACTCGTTACCGCTGGGTTCTACAAAATGGAAACGTTTCCCACCCGAGAAGTCAAAAATAGGCGTGGTTATTTGAGTTTCTTAGACATGTTGTAACCGGTTATGTTGAAACCGATACGTTCATATAATTGCCGAGCCTTGCTGTTAGTGTAGGCGACGCGTAATGTAACCTCGCCTATCCCTTCTTTTTTCACCTGCTGCTCCAGCTGGTTTAACGCCTGCGCCCCATAACCCTGGTTGCGAAATTCTGCAGCAATGTACAGGTCGTATATGAAAGTGACGGTTCGTTCGATATTAATGCTATACCATAAATAACCGAGCCAGCTCTCATCCTGCGGTTTTGTGATGCACATTAACTGATGTTCTTCAGTTGAAACTCCATCGGGAAAATACCGCTCAAGGTCTTTTTCTGCCATTTCTGTCGCTGTAGTGGAACTGTAGCCGTAATTTTGTACTAGCTCTTGGCTATAGTCGCTGACGAAGTAGCTACGAAAGCTGGGAAATTGTTTGGTTTGAATGGGTTTTAGTGAAACCATTTTCGCATTCTGTAAAGTTAGCATGTCGACCTTGTCATCTCCCACCTAGCCTTACACATACCCTAAAGGTAACGCGGTGCTATCAAGTACTTTGCGCATAATAAAGGCGGATTTTACGCCGCTGACGCCCTTAATTTTGGTGATTTTCCCTAATAAAATGTCGTGGTAGCGGTCCATGTCAGGTACAGCTACCTTAAGTTGGTAGTCGGCTTCGTGCCCCGTGATCAAATAACACTCCAACACCTCTGGCAGCAATGCCACCGCTTTCTCAAACTCTTCAAAACGTTCTGGAATGTGTTTGTCCATAATGATGTGTAGTAGGGCAGTGAGGTTAAGGTTCACTGCGCGGTCATTTATCCGCACCACCCGATCGCGTATCACGCCGTTTTCTTCAAGTTGTTTTACCCGCCTAGAACAAGGTGCTGCAGTCAGGCCCACACGTTCTGCCAGCTCTTGATTAGAAAGGCTGCCGTCGTCTTGCAGGTGGCGCAATATATTTAGGTCGTAACGGTCTAAGGTTGTCATAATGTTCACTTGATTGAGTTGGTGCACAAATATATTGCTAGTTAATTTAATAATAGCACTAATTATTGCGTAATTGTTTATATTTTGGCTAACTTAGATATGATATTGCGCACCATTGGCGATAAACTAGGTAAAACCCGTTCATTTGAGTGCGCTATGTTTGATCACCAGTTTAACCACCTTAAGTACTTACCTTTCCAAGCTACGCCATTGCCAGATCGCACCTGGCCTAGCCAGTCTATTAGCCAGGCGCCCATGTGGTGTAGCGTAGATCTACGCGATGGTAATCAGGCCTTGGTTAATCCCATGAACGCACAACAAAAACTGCGTATGTTTGAGCTATTGGTGAAATTGGGATTTAAGCAAATTGAGGTGGGATTTCCTTCGGCATCCACTACCGACTTTGATTTTGTACGCCTGTTGATTGAACAAAACAAGGTGCCAGACGACGTTACCTTGCAAGTGTTAACGCCGGCCCGTGAAGAGCTTATTAAGAAGACCTACGAAGCATTGGATGGGGTTAAAAAAGCCATTGTGCATGTTTATAACTCCACCTCAACGGTGCAGCGCGAACAAGTTTTCGGTTTGCCAGAAGCAGGTATTAAAGCCATTGCGGTACAGGGCGCTCAGTGGGTGCAGCAATACGCTAATCTTTACCCCAATACACAATGGAGTTTTGAGTATTCGCCAGAAAGTTTTACCGGCACCGAAATGGATTATGCTGTAGACGTCTGTGATGCTGTGATCGAGCAGTGGTTGCCCAGCGAAGGCCGCGAATTGATCATTAATTTACCGTCTACGGTAGAACTGTCTACACCCAACTTATTTGCCGATCAGGTGGAGTATTTTTGCCGCCACCTACAACATCGCCAGCAAGTTACCATTAGCTTACACACCCATAACGACCGAGGATGTGCTGTTGCCGCCGCTGAATTAGGCATATTGGCAGGTGCAGATCGGGTTGAGGGTACCTTAATGGGTAATGGCGAACGCACGGGTAATATGGACGTGATTACCATGGCCATGAACCTCTATTCTCAGGGTATTGATCCAACCTTGGATTTAGGCAATGTGTTGGAAATTATTGAGGTGGTAGAAAGCTGTACGGAAATTGCCGTATCGCCACGTCACCCGTGGGCGGGCGAACTGGTCTATACGGCGTTTTCTGGTAGCCATCAAGATGCCATTCGCAAATCTGTGGCGTTTCACAAAACCCAAAATAAAACCCATTGGGATGTGGCCTATTTACCTATAGACCCTCGAGACATTGGCCGTGAGTATGAAGCTGTAGTGCGCATTAATAGTCAAAGTGGTAAAGGTGGTGTGGCCCTTGTATTGGAACGTGATTATGGTATTGAACTGCCCAAGTGGATGCATCCGGTGCTGAGCAGGGTGGTACAACATGCCACGGAGTCTTCTGGAGAGGAAGTGTCACCGCAACAAATTAAAGCGTTGTACGACCACCACTTTGTAGCTGTAGAGCCGCAATGGCAATTGAGAGACTACCGTTTACACGCGGTAACGGGCGAAGATACAACTGTCATTGAAGGCGACTTTAACCTTTATCAATATTCTCTGCAGGGGTGCGGTGCCGGCGCTTTAGAGGCGATGAGTGATGCCTTAAGCAAGCGCTATGCCTGTCACATCGAGGTTACGCAGTTCGATCAACACGCGATGACTAAAGGGACAGATGCACAAGCGCTTGCGTGTATTGAAATGAACGTTGGTGGCGTCATCTGCCATGCTGTAGCACAAGCAGAAGACACCACCGCTGCGGCCTTGCAGGCCATGTTAGCTGGCTTTAGCCGTAGTCAGGTGACCCAAGTAAAACAAGCGGGCTAAACAATTGTATGCCCTATGGGCTGCCACAGGCTTTCACCCTTCGCAGAGACGAGAGTTAGAAGCTGTAGCTGTTTGGGGCTCTATTTAGCTTTATTCTTTAGCTTCTTGGCCTTGGCTTTAGCCGCTTTGGCTTTGTCGGCTTTTGAAATCTTGGGCTTTTTGGCCTTGGGTTTTTTGAGTAGGCTTGGTTCTTCTTTTTTAGGTGAAAAACCTGGGAAGATGGCGCG
>CBDUDU010000045.1:0-17741 GCA_965366045.1 uncultured Oceanospirillaceae bacterium | reverse complement strand
TTTGAACAGATTTTGATTAATTTTGGGCATTCACTTCGCAGCAGCAATGGGGTAGTTGTTTTTATTCTACCCCATCCGCTTAACCACTAGCTACTAGTGCCTTAACTGTGACCCATTAACGGTTAAAATTGCAACGATACATCCTTATGATTCGACAGACATGCCGACACCGTAGTGGCTAGGTCATGGGTCATACGTTCCTGCAAGCGCAAACCAATAGAGCTACTAATCGCTGCATCATAAGTGGCCAGCGCAGGCGCCAACTCTAGTGCAGCGGTTTGTCGCCACCGGATTTCGTCATTGAGCAGTGCCATTGCCTGCACATGGTAGGCCTTGGCTTTTTCTGGGTTGTACTTACTACCCTTAAGCGCTCGTCGTGCCTTAGACAATTTAGATTTAACGGCACTCACACCGTCAAAATAGCCCAGCTGCCTTTCTTGCAGTTTAATGGCAGCCATTACAGTTTTAGCATCCATGGTGTCTATGGCGCCCCCTAACTCGGCCAATGTACCCTCCATTGCAGCAAGCTCTGGTGCTTGTTGTATCCATAAACGTAACTGCACAATACCGTCGTAGGCTTCATCAACATTACGCCGATACTGATTGCGAGATTGTTTTTCAGCTTTGTTCAAGGTCTCGAAAATAGGCCGCTGGCTAGACCACTGCGATGGAATACTCGCCGTTAAACGCTGGCTTAATGCTGCCAAATCAACAATACGTTGCTTCAATTGGGCACGACGATCATCATTGAGGGCAATATCATCTAAACGCCTAAGCTGTAATGCTGCATCTTCGCTCAAACGGGTATTGCGCCGTACATGGGCTTGAAGCTCTCTGACTTGTGTGTGTAGTGGCGCATAACTGACTTCAAAATCAGTCAACTGAGCCTTAGCCTGATGGATGCCATTCACCTTCTCAAACGTTTGCCGCGCTTTGCTGAGGCTGTCTTGCAATAAGTCGGCACTGGCGCTGGATAAATAGCTCATATCCACAGATGCGATGGTATCAATAGCCGCCATTAAGCTGGCTTCTTGAGTGCCATACAAAGTTAACACTTGCTCTTCTAAGCACGGCTGAATACGTGGATTCATAGGTGGTGGAGCTGAAACCGACGTCAGGTATGTGCGGTTGGGTAGGTAATTAACCAAACTGGGGAAGAAACCCGTAATCACTAAAGCGAGAATCTGCAAACCAATAAACGGCACTACACCTTTATAGATTGAAAGGGTTTTCACTGCCTTATCGGCCACCCCTCGCAAGTAGAAGAGCGCGAACCCAAAGGGCGGTGTGAGGAATGAGGTTTGTATATTCAATCCAATCATGACCCCCAACCATACTGCAGTGATGTTAGCACTAGGGTCGGCCATCAAAATCGGCGCCACAATAGGCACCACCACCACGGCAATTTCAATAAAGTCTAAGAAAAATCCCAATACAAAGATCACCAGCATAACCACAAAGAACTGCATCCAGAAACCACCAGGCAAGCTGGTGAGCATGTCTTTCACCAATTCTTCTCCACCAAAAGCGCGAAACGCAGAGGTCAGCATGGCCGCACCAATGAGAATAATAAACACCATAGAGGTGGTCTTGGCGGTTTCACCCATCACTTCATGCAAAGTGGTGCCGTTTTTAAATACGCGCCAGCCGCTCCAACTGACCGCGACCAGTAATGCAGCCACGGCGATCACCCCTAGGGCAACACCTAGGCGGTCTTCATCGCTGCGCATATTTTTAATATTGAGGTCAAAATTGGCTACAATGAAGCCTAAGATAATGATGGCTACAATGGCAATAAAAGCCGGCCAATACCGCCTTTCATCACGGTGATGTAAGCGATAGCCCGCCATCAACATGGCCCCCACAGCCCCCACAGCGCCAGCTTGGTTAACCGTGGCAACGCCCATGAGTATAGACCCTAAGACCACAAAAATAAGCGTTAGAGGTGGCAATAGACTCATTAGCACTTTGGCTAAAAACTGGCGATCGTAGGCGCCGGAATAACCAATAGGTGGCGCACTTTTTGGCGTTACAAGGGCAGTAATTAAAATATATAACACATATAAAGCCACTAACAATATGCCGGGAATAAAAGCACCCATAAACATATCACCCGCGCTGGCCGAAGTGATGTCCAATACCGAAGGCATTGAAAATTCACCCGTAATTTCGCGATAGGCAGCCTTACGCATGGCACTGGCTTGATCGGCAGCGCTACTTAGCTGGTCTGCTAAGATGATTAACACAATGGAGGGCGGGATGATTTGACCTAAGGTACCGGATGCACAAATGGTGCCGGTGGCCAAGGAATGGGAGTATTTATTACGCAACATGGCGGGAAGGGAGATCATACCCATGGCAATAACTGTGGCGCCCACTATGCCGGTTGTGGCCGCCAATAAGGCGCCCACCAATACCACAGAAATGCCCAAACCACCCGGTACGGAGCCAAAAAGCTGGGCCATAGTCACTAGCAAGTCTTCTGCTACTTTGGAACGTTGCAACATAATGCCCATAAAAATGAACAATGGAATGGCAATTAGCGTGTCGCGCTCCACGTTCCAGTACAGGCTTCTAAAGTTGGTGACACCAGCACTGAGCCATTGCACAGGGCCGCCCTCATGGAAATAAGCATCTGGGTTATCGGCAAACACCCAACCGGCTAAGGCGGCTAAACCAATGGCGATTATGGACGATCCAGGCAAAGAAAATGCCACCGGAAAACCGGACAAAAGCGCTATGATCATGAGCAGGACTAAAATCCCTAAAAACAAAAGTTCCATAACGCAGTGTCCTAATCGCTAGTCGCTGTTTCGCCACGTAACACACCAAAGTGCTTGAGCAAATAACTTGAAAATTGAATAATCATAGAAAAAGCAAAGATGGCTAAGAAGCCCACCATAATGTACTTCACATACATGCCATAGCCACTTTGAGACACTTCTACACTGAGCAGCGGGCTATTAATACTGCTGGTTTTATCCCACATACCTAGCGTGAGAATGGTAAAACAAAGGGGTAATCCGAGTAAACTTACGCCCAATACGTTCACCCAAGACTGCGTGCGCGGCTTAAAATGGGTGTAGGCCACATCCACTCGAATATGTCCTTCAATGAGTAAGGTGTGGGCCGACGCAAACAAGAACAAAGCCGCGTACCAAAAACGCACTAGGTCGCCCATAAACGCCTGTTCGTAGGAAAACACAAACCGGGTAATTACAATTAAAAATTCAGCTACGACCACCATCAATGTGAGCCAAATAAAACCTAACCCGCGACTACGCAGGGCGATAAAACAAGCCAGCAGCATCAGGGGTAAGTGAACATAGGTGCCACGAAACTGCGGCTTACCCAATTCAGTGGTAAGTTCGCTCCCTACTATGGGAGATAGTAGCGATTCAATACGCAAGAAGGACACCACCATATCAGCCATGCCAACCAATAACACCATCCAAAAGGCCGCTTTTATGCTGATGGCAGCCCAATCGGAGACTCGCTCAGCAAGCATTTGATAGCTTTGTCCCCGTAACCCAAACACATGTATTGCCGCCAATAAAGGCGCAACGACATAACTCAATACCTGCAGCCAACCCAAACCTGTGGATGATTTTCCCGCAAGGGTGTTCACTGCTCCTGGCCATAACGCCCAGAAGTTTAAAAAATTATTCAGCACAAAAATAACCGTGGCGTAGACCACAGTAAAAGCAAGACTGCGCAGCAGTAGGTCCTTCTTTAGAAAAACGCTAGAAGATTGTTGCATGCTTAAAACCAAGACATAAGTACATAAACAGAAAAACCCACCCACAACAAAGTTGTGGGTGGGTGTAGGACGAGCGACAAAAATTAACCGCCTAAGGCGCGGTTACGTTGTTGCATATAGGCTTGGTCAGAAATTTCTGCCCAGGCGCCGATATCGGCACGTGCAGTAGCAAAGCTCTTATGAATACGCGAAGCCAAGTCACTATGGGCTTGTACTTCGGCAAACACTTCTTCAGAAGCTTCAGCAAAGCTATCGTAAATGTCATCATTGAACTGGCGCAACTTAACACCTTGGTCATTGACTAAACGCTTCAGTGCCGCACCGTTTTTGGCATTGTACTCGGCCATCATAACGTCGTTTTCCATGGACGAAGCCGCTTCGATCATCACTTGATCTGACTTACTTAAGCCGTCCCACCAAGTTTTGTTCATGCCACAAGCCAACATAGCACCAGGCTCATGCATACCTGGGTAATAGTAGTACTTGGCCGCTTCGTAGAACTTCATTAGCTCATCATTCCATGGTCCCACCCACTCAGTGGCATCAATGGCTCCAGAAATAAGGTTTTCATAAATCTGGCCGCCGGGTAATGATACAGGCGAACCGCCTAGCTTAGCCAATACGTCACCGCCAAGGCCTGGCATACGCATTTTTAAACCTTTAAGGTCATCTACGCTGTTGATTTCCTTACGGAACCAACCACCCATTTGCACACCGGTGTTACCACACATAAGGCCTTTTAAGCCGTAATCTGCGCCTAGCTCATCCCACAGTTCTTGGCCACCACCAAAACGGATCCAAGCGTTCATTTCGGTATAGGTTAAACCAAAGGGTACGGCGGTAAAGTAAGCCCAACCTGGGTGCTTACCTTTCCAGTAGTATTCAGCAGAATGGTACATTTGGGCATTACCAGAGGCGACTTCGTCAAATGAGTCAAAGGCCTTAACACGCTCGTTGGCTGCGTAGTAACTCACTTGTATGCGGCCGTCACTCATATCAATTAAACGCTGAGCAAAACGCTGGGCGCCTGTACCTAAACCCGGGAAATCTCGACCCCAAGTCGACACCATGGCAATTTCTACGCGTTCCTTAGCAATGGCAGGTGCGGCAATGGTAGACGCAGCGGCTGCGCCACCTAAACCCACCAAACCTTTCTTTAATATTTCTCTTCTTTCCATTTCCTTGTACTCCCGTATTGTTTTTATTGAGTTTAACCATGTCAAACTAGTGCAGGACTAACGGTGTTATTTGCCTCAGCTGTGGTTACAATAGACTCATTGCAGCCAACCATTTGCCATAGCTCAAACAAAACTACTCCCTTAGTAGTACGCTGGCAACAAGACAAATGCAAAATGGTCAGATCAGTTTAGCATTTCAACAACAAATGATTTTCCATCAATTGCTGAGCCACACTTGATGCCAACTATACGGACACACAAATGGATGTTTCTCGCCTCTTAGATGAACTCAACGGCTCACAACGTGAAGCCGTGGCAGCACCACAGGAAAACTTGCTAATTTTAGCCGGTGCCGGTAGTGGTAAAACCCGGGTGTTAGTGCACCGCATTGCCTGGCTCATTGAAGCCGAGAATATATCGCCTTGGTCGATCATGGCCGTGACTTTTACCAACAAGGCGGCACGGGAAATGCGTAGCCGTATTGAAAGCCTTATGGGGTTAGATACACAACAATTGTGGGTAGGCACCTTTCACAGTTTGGCCCACCGGTTATTGCGTCGCCATTGGCAAGAAGCCGGCCTACAAAAAGAATTTCAAATACTCGACAGTGACGACCAACTGAGCATTCTTAAACGCCTGTGCAAACAAATGCAGCTAGAAGAAAGCCGCTGGCCGGTGCGTCAATTTCAACATTTTATTAACGGCTGTAAAGACGAAGGTAAACGTCCACAACACATTGAAACTTATGGTAATTTTCAACTAGATACTCAAGTAAAAGTATACGCTGCCTACCACCAAGCTTGTGAACGCGCAGGCCTGGTCGACTTTGGCGAACTCTTGTTACGCAGCCATGAACTATGGCTTAACAATTCGGCTTTACTAGCCCATTATCAAGGCCGCTTTAAACACTTGCTGGTAGACGAATTCCAAGACACCAACACCATACAATACGCATGGTTACGGGTTTTATCAGGCAGTGCCGCCAAAGTCATGGCCGTGGGTGACGATGACCAATCCATTTACGGTTGGCGGGGTGCAAAAATAGAAAACATTCAACACTTTGAACGCGATTTTGGTAATGCTATTACCGTAAAGCTAGAGCAAAACTACCGTTCCACAGGCACCATACTTAAAGCCGCAAACGGCCTTATTGCTAACAACAGTGGCCGCTTAGGTAAGAACTTATGGACCGATGGCAACGATGGCGAGGCTATTTCTCTGTATGCAGCGTTTAACGAAATGGATGAAGCCCGGTTTATTGTTGACCAAATTGACCAATGGCAAAAAGACGGCGGTTTACGGGCGGAATGTGCCATTCTTTACCGCTCTAACGCACAGTCGCGGGTATTGGAAGAAGCCCTGATTCGCGCCAACATGCCGTACCGCATTTACGGTGGCCAACGCTTCTATGACCGTTTGGAAATTCGTAATGCGTTAGCTTATCTGCGCCTTATCAAAAACCGTAACGATGACGCCGCTATGGAGCGGGTTTTCAACGTCCCTACACGTGGTGTGGGTGCCGCTACGGTGGATAAAATCCGCCTTCATGCCCGGGCAGAAGGCTGCTCTATGTGGGACAGCGCTCAACAAATCGTAGACCACAACACGCTGCCCACCCGCGCCCACAATGCGGTGCAAAGTTTTGTCGGCCTTATCGATCGGCTCGACGAAGAAAGCACGGAGGCCTTATTACACGACATGGTGGATCACGTTATCAAGCAGTCGGGGTTGATCCAACATCACCTTAAAGAAAAGGGTGAAAAAGCCCAAACTCGCATTGATAACCTCAATGAGTTAGTGAGCGCCGCTAAAGGATTTGCCAGCACTTGGAACCCAGCACAAGAGTCTGATGACCCTGACGCTGAACTAGACCCAGTAGCCACCACACCGCTAGCAGCCATGTTAGACCAAGCCGCACTGGATGCTGGCGAACAACAAGCCGATGAGTCAGAAGACAGCGTGCAACTAATGACATTGCACTCGGCCAAAGGCCTTGAGTTTCCAGTGGTATTTTTAGGCGGTGTAGAAGAAGGCCTATTCCCCCACAAAATGTCGTTAGAGGAAGGCGATCGCTTAGAAGAAGAGCGCCGCCTGTGTTACGTGGGCATTACCCGTGCCATGCAGCGTTTATTTATTACCTACGCCGAAAGCCGACGTTTACACGGCCAGGATACCTTTAATCGTCCGTCACGCTTTATTGGGGAAGTGCCAGAGGGCCTGATGAACGAGGTACGCCTTAAATCCACCATCAGTCGCCCGGTTACTGCAAGGCCTACACCCAAACGGCAATACGACCGTTGGGGACGTCACCAAGAGCTCGAAACACCGGTCATCGCGCTGGGCCAAAACGTCAGGCACCCGTTGTTTGGCATGGGTGTGGTGGTAAATGCCGAAGGCCAAGGCCCACAAGCCCGAGTACAAGTGAATTTTGAAAACGAAGGCAGCAAGTGGTTAGTGCTGGCCTATGCCAAGTTAGAGATCCTCTAGTCATGACTGCCATAAATAGCCCCGCTTTTGATACCACATACACCCAGTTGCCAGAGCACTTTTATAGCTTTGCCGAACCCACACCGGTACCACAGGCCAAGCCATTTGCACTTAACTTTGAACTAGCCAACAAGTTGGGCATCGATACGGCATGGTTAACCTCCGAAGCAGCCGCCCAAGCCTTAGCTGGCAATGCCATTTTAGACGGTTCCAAACCTCTAGCTCAAGCCTATGCTGGCCACCAATTTGGCTCCTACAATCCACGACTGGGTGATGGTCGCGCCCATCTATTGGGCGAAATTTTGGCGCCTAATGGCGAGCGTTTCGACTTACAGCTTAAAGGCTCGGGCCCCACGCCCTATTCGCGCCGTGGTGATGGCCGCTCCCCTTTAGGTCCCGTACTTCGAGAGTACCTCATAAGTGAAGCCATGGCGGCCCTCAAGGTGCCCACCACCCGTAGCCTTGCCGCTGTTGCCACTGGCCAAAAAGTATTGCGCAAAGGCGCAGAACCTGGCGCAGTGCTAACCCGTATTGCCCCCAGCCACATCCGTATAGGCACTTTTGAATATTTTGCTATGCAAGGTGACCAAGCGGCAGTTAAACAACTCGCTAACTATTGTTTACAGCGTCACTTCCCCGACTTAACGCACACTGAACAGCCTTACTTAGCCTTGCTCAATGAAGTCATTAAACGCCAAGCAAAACTGATTGCACAGTGGCAAGGGTTTGGTTTTATTCATGGCGTGATGAACACCGACAACATGCTTATTTGTGGGGCGACGGTAGATTACGGCCCCTGTGCCTTTATGGATCAATTCGATCCAGATAAAGTATTTAGCGCCATCGACCGCCAAGGCCGTTATCGCTACAACCAACAGCCAGGCATTGGCCAATGGAACCTTGTGCGTCTGGCGCAGACTTTATTACCATTGCTACACCCTAACGGTGAACAAGCCTTAGCGTGCGCCCAACAGGCGCTCGACGCATACGTTGAACATTATGGTAGCGCGTATCAGCAGGTGATGAGTAACAAGCTAGGGCTGAGTGCCCCGCAAGCCGAAGACCAAGCCGTAACCGAACAGTTATTGACCATCATGGCCGAGCATGAATTAGATTTCACCCAGTGTTTCAGGTACCTAGTTGACCAAGTCGCTACCGACCCAGAACATCAAACCATAGCTGACGTTTTTGCTGCACCAGATGAGCTAGTGTTGTGGCAGCAGCAATGGCAACAACGCTTAGCCGGTGATGCCCAAGAGCCTGAACAACGTTATCAACAAATGAATAGCGCCAACCCAGCATTTATCGCCCGCAACCACCAAGTTGAAGTGGCCATAAGAGCGGCCGAAGACCAACAAAACTTTGCTCCTTTTGAGGCCCTACTTAAAGTGGTTCAATCGCCTTGGGCATATCAGCCGCTGCTCAGGTCGTATGCGTTAGCACCCACGGCAAAACAAACCGTAAAAAATACATTTTGCGGCACTTAATGCAATTAAAGAGGCTCTCCTGTGAATTCACTCCACTTACTTCTACCCCCTTTGCTACTTGTGGGGCTTACCCTAGCGGTTAGGGTCATGCTTGGCCAAGTGCTGTCGGCTATTGTAGTTTAAACCTCGAACATAAAGGTTACCGGCCCGTCGTTGGTTAAGCTCACCTGCATGTCGGCGCCAAACTGCCCGGTGGCGACTGTGATTTTGGCCTTTGCTTGGGTCACAAAGTAATCGTAGAGCTGTTCGCCAAGGGCAGGGGGCGCCGCGCTAGAAAACCCAGGCCGCAAGCCTTTTTTGGTGTCTGCGGCGAGGGTGAATTGACTGACGATGAGTATACTGCCACCCACCTGTTGAACATTGTTATTCATCTTGCCATCTTCATCACCAAAAAAGCGATAATGTAGCACCTTGTGTAATAACTGATCGGCTTTAGCTTGATCATCGCCCTTATCAACACCTAACAGCAGCATGATGCCGTGTTCAATTTGGCCAATACACTGGCCATCGACCTCTACACAGGCGTGCGTGACTCGTTGTAATAATGCTTTCATAAAATAATATTTCGTTAGGCGTATTTAAGGGCAAATTCGCGGGTGGCTTTGATTAAATTATCAACAATTCCCGGCTCCTGCTGTGCGTGGCCTGCGTCTCGAACGATGTGCAATTGGCATTCTTGCCATAGCTCATGCACTTCAAAAGCCTGTACAGCAGGGCAAATCATGTCATAACGACCGTGCACAATAATACCCGGTATATGGCTGATTTTATGCATGTTGGCTAACAGCTGGTTCGGCTCAAAGAAACACTGATTAACAAAGTAGTGACACTCAATACGGGCCAGCGCTAAGGCAAAGTGAGCGTCGGCAAAGTTATCCACAAAAGCAGGGTTAGGACCTAATGTAGCAATACTCGCTTCCCATGAGGACCATGCTTTTGCTGCAGCAAAACGCTTTAATTCATCCTCACCACACAACAACTCATAATAACGATTAACCATTTGCCCAGCGGTTTCTGCGTCTGTACCTAATAAAGGTTTTTGAAATACTTGCCAATAATCTGCAAACATACGGCTTGCGCCACCTGCCTCATAGATCCAGTCTACGTCTTTTTGGCGACCTAAAAAAATACCCCTCAATATAAGACCCATGATCTGTTGTGGGTGTGCTTGGGCATAAGCTAGCGCCAAGGTAGAGCCCCATGAACCACCAAACAATATCCATTTTGAGATTTGTAGCTCTTGGCGCAATGTTTCAAAGTCACCAATCAAGTGCTCGGTGGTGTTGGCTTCTAGGCTCGCATGGGGCAAGGATCGCCCGGCACCGCGTTGATCCATCAAAATAATGTGGTAATCAGTCGGGTCAAAGAAGCGCCGCGACGATGGCCCACAGCCACCGCCAGGCCCACCATGAACCACTACCACGGGAATGCCTTGTGGATTACCGCATAGCTCTACATACAAGCTGTGGCCATGATCTACCGATAGATAAAATTCACGGTAGGGTTTGAGTTCTGGATAAAGTTGTTGCATGGTGTCGACTCAATAAAAAAATACGTTGATATAATGAGACTTTCGTCCCCGTCTCGTGCAAAGGTCTCATAATGATCCAATTCTCACCTTACTGGTGGCAAAATCAGCCCCAATATCGTAACACCGAAGCGCCACCAACCAAAGCCGATTGTGTGGTGGTAGGTGCCGGTTTTACCGGCCTAAGTGCTGCACTGACACTAGCCAAAGCTGGCCGTCAGGTGCTTGTGCTGGATAGTGAAGCTATTGGTTTTGGAGCCAGCACTCGAAATGGTGGTATGTTGGGCTCGGGTCATAAAGTGTCTGTGGCTGATGCCAAAAAAAACTATGGCCCGGACATTGCCGCTCAGTTGCACAAGGAAGCCAATGCTTCGTTAGCCTATACTAAAAGCCTTATTGTAGATCACAACCTCGACTGTGACTTACAAGCTTGTGGTCGCCTACGAACGGCATGGACACCACAAGATTTTAACGCCATGAGCGACGCTAATGCGGGCTTACAAACCATTGAGCCTTTTGCGGCACGTATGGTCCAAGCCCACGAAATGACCCAGCACATCGATACCAACCTCTATTTTGGTGGCTTAATGTACCAAAGCCATGCCTCAGTACAGCCCAGAAAATTACACTACGGCCTATTACAACTGGCGCTACAAGCTGGAGTGCAGATATTTGGTGACCAAAAAGTACAATTTGTTACACCTACCAAATCTGGGTTTTGTATTAGCATCAAGGGCCAAGACATCCACTGCCAGCATGTTCTTATGGCCACCAATGGCTATACACAAGCTAAGGTTTCTAAATTCCTAGCTCAGCGGGTGATGCCAGTGCCTAGCTTCATCATCGTCACCGAAGAACTTGGCGCGGCCGTGGTACAGGCTTTATTACCCGGCGGCCATTGTATGGTAGAGACCCGCCAGCGCTTTTGTTACTACCGTGCCACACCTTGTGGCAAGCGCATCATGTTGGGTTCCCGCGCAGCATTACACGCCATCACCCCTGAGCAGGCGCTACCCACTCTTAAGGCTAAATTGGCAGAAATATTTCCTAGTTTAAAAGACACGCCCATCAGCCATTGCTGGACCGGATTGACTGGCTTTAGCTTTAGCAAATTACCCAGCATTGGTTGCCACAATGGCATCTACCACGCCATGGGGTATTGTGGCAATGGCGTCGCAATGGCGCCCTATTTAGGCCACAAGGCGGCTCTCAAAATGCTCAAGCCACAGCAGCAACACTCGGTATTTGAGCAAACCCCATTACAACGCCGTTTTTATCACCACGGCAGCCCATGGTATATGCCTGTGGCCAGCGCTTGGTACCGCTTTATGGATTGGCGGGATAACCGGCAACGCAACAAGGCGCTTAGGCAGCTAGATCGTTAGCCGGTAAAGGCCCAATCAGGGCGACATCAAATAAAGCTTAGCCGCACCCAGCACATTGGTGCTTGAGTAAACGTATTATTCTTTACCATATAAGCCTACAATGTGGCTAATGAGAGGTGCTGCTTGGCGAACAAGCAGTTAAATGGGAAGCGTGGACGAGATTACGGCAAACCGGTCTTGAACCAACACTGCCCCCGCAACGGTGGATCGTTAGACGATTCAGTCCGATACCAGCCCCTCAAAATGTAATTTAAAACTAAATCGTGCGGTGGGTACGATGGGTATCAATATGCTTAAACCAAACTTCCCTTTTAGCGCCGTTGTTGGCCAAGCCCCTGTTAAGCTTGCATTAACCTTGCTAGCGATAGACCCCGCCATTGGTGGCGTACTTGTGAGCGGCCCTCGTGGCAGTGCCAAATCCACCCTTGCCCGTAGTCTGGCAGGCCTCAATATTGCCAATTTAAGCCAATTAGTCACACTGCCCCTAGGTGCCAGTGAAGAAATGGTCACCGGCACCATAGACTTACAAAAAGTGTTGGGCGAACAACAAGTTAAGTTTGCGCCGGGGCTATTAAGTAAAGCCCATAAGGGCCTGTTATACGTTGATGAAGTCAACCTATTACCCGATGCGTTAGTCGACTTATTACTCGACGTGGCCGCCAGTGGCGTTAATCATATCGAACGTGACGGCATCAGCCACCAACATGCGGCCGAATTCACCTTTATGGGCACCATGAACCCAGACGAAGGAGATTTACGCCCGCAGCTATTAGATCGTTTTGGTTTTGGAGTGGCTTTAGAAAACACCTACAGCGCCCAAGAACGGGTAGAAATTGTACGCCGCAGGCAACATTTTGATGCCAACCCAGAGGCATTTTTGGCCGATTACGCTGAGTTACAACAGGGCTTGCGCACCAGCATTGAACACGCCCAACAACAGCTCACTCATGTGGCCGCAAGCGACGCCATGCGCCTCGAAATAGCCGAGCGCTGTGTCGCAGCTCAGGTTGATGGAGTGCGGGGCGACTTAGTGTGGTTGCGCGCCGCTCAAGCCCACGCGGCGTATCAGCAAACCAACGAAGTCACGCTAGTCAATATTGATGCGGTTGAAGAGTTGGTATTGATGCACCGCCGTAACAACCACGACAACCACAGCCCTGATCAAAATCCACCTCTGAGTCCGCCGCCGTTTGAGCGCCCAAAGGACAGCAAACCTAAAGCTCTAGACCAGCAGCCACAACAAGACTGGGGGCAAATGGCCCCCACCAAACAAAACACAGGTCAGTTGCGTGACATAGCTGAGGGCACCACCAACACCAATAACACAACCAGCTTTTTAACCAATGCCAGCAAAGGCCGACAAGGTCAGGGCCAAGGCCGAGCCACCAAACAGTGGTCACAACGCATCAATTGGTTTTCTAGTTTAATTGCCGGCCGTAATAAAACCGCTCGGTTGGACCTACGGTACCGCCGCCAGCGTGGTGGCGACCCGGTAATGCACTTAGTACTACTCGACACCTCCGCATCTACCTTACATGGTGATGGCCAAAGCCAAGCCAAGGGTTTAGTGGCAGGTATCGCCAAACACGCCTACCTAGCACGCCAACAGTTGGTGTTGTTGGGTTTTGGTAACGACAAAGTGTCTGAACTATACAGCCAAGGCCGTGCGCCTAAAGCCATGGCACCACTACTTAACAACATTGGTGCAGGCGGTGGCACACCGTTAAAACAAGCCATTCAACAGGCCAGTGGCTTTGCCACACGGTTGCTTAGGCGAACCCCATCCACCCGTATCATTAATACTATTATTACCGATGGCCGCGTGCAGCAGGATTTGTCTGGCCTTCAGTTACAGGGCGAATCTATATTAGTAGACACGGAACAAGGCCAAGTTAAACGTGGTCGCGGCCAACAGATTGCGCAAACACTAAAAGCACAGTATTTAACCCTTTCCCAAGCGAGGTTTGTTTAATGAGCAAAACCCATGAAGAACGTATGACCGCCAAAAAGGCCGTCATTGATGCCCGCATTGCTAAAGCCACAGAAGAGCGCGGCGTCACTATTTTATTGCGTGGTAACGGTAAAGGTAAAAGTAGTTCAGCCTTTGGCACCATGATGCGCACCTTAGGCCATGGCAAAAAAGCCGCCGTAGTGCAGTTTGTAAAAGGCCGTATTGAAACCGGCGAATACAAGTTTTTTAAAGACTATCCTGGTCTAGACTGGCACGTAATGGGTCACGGTTTCACTTGGGAAACCAAAGACAAAGCCAACGACATTGCCGCCGCCGAACAAGCATGGGGCATCACCCAAAGCCTATTGCAAGACCCGAGTATCGACATGTTGGTGCTGGATGAAATGGCCTATGTGTTCAAGTACAACTATTTACCACTTGAGCCTGTATTAGAGGCCTTAGCTAACCGCCCCCACCACCAAACGGTGATTATTACTGGCCGAGTCATGCCAGAAGCGCTAGCTGAGTACGCCGACACCATAAGTACTGTAAAAGACGATGGCCATGCCTTCCGCAAAGGTGTAAAAGCTCAAGCCGGAATTGAATTTTAATGACGATTCCAACACCCGCCGTAGCCCACTGCCCCGCGTTATTTCTAGCGGCGCCTGCGTCTGGCCAAGGTAAAACCACCATCACCGCCGCCCTCGCTCGGTATCACCGTGATCTTGGGCGTAAGGTACGGGTGTTTAAAATGGGCCCCGATTATCTAGACCCACAAATCCTACAACAAGCCTCTGGCCAGCCCGTCACGCAACTCGATTTATGGATGGCAGGCACAGAGTATTGTCGCCACCAGTTTTACCTTGCCGCTCAACAAGCCGACCTTATTCTAGTCGAAGGAGCCATGGGTTTATTCGATGGCGAACCATCCAGCGCAGATTTAGCAGTGACCTTTAATATTCCCGTAGCCTTAGTGATGGACGTTAAAGGCATGGCCCAAACCGCTGCCGCTGTAGCCTTAGGTTTAGCGAACTTTCGCGATGATGTTGAATTTTACGGCCTAGTGGCCAACAATTGTGGCACCGAACGTCATGCCCAACTCATTAAAGACGCCCTAGATGGCCGCATGCCATTGTTGGCTAATTTGGCTCGCGACCCAGAAGTATCGCTACCCGAGCGCCACTTAGGCTTAGTGCAAGCCGAAGAAGTACGTGATGAATTAGAAGTGCGCTTTAATTTGGGTAAAGCATGGTTAGGCGAACAAGCTATTTGTGACTTGCCGCCGCCTGTAGCTTTTGCCAGCCAAGACATTGCCCCCCCTAAAAGGCTGTTAGCGGGCACCAAAATTGGCATTGCCAAAGATGCCGCCTTTAGCTTTATCTATAGCGCCAACACCCGTTTATTAGAAGCCATGGGCGCCGAGCTACATTACTTTTCTCCCATAACTGACGCTCACCTTCCAAAGGTAGATGCCTTATGGTTTGCCGGCGGTTACCCAGAGCTACATGCCGAAAAACTAGCCCGCAATAGCAGCATGTTAAAGGACGTTAGCAACTTTAATGCGGATAATAAGCCTATTTTGGCAGAATGTGGTGGTTTTTTATATTGCCTAGAAAGCCTCACCGACTTAGATGAGACCACCCACACCATGTGCGGCATTTTGGCAGGCCAAGGCGCAATGCGCGGCAAGCGCGGCTGCCAAGGCATGCAGGCTGCCATGCTGCCAGAAGGCGAAGTGCGCGCCCATGCGCATCACCGCTCCCGCAGCCAAAACACCCCAGCGCCTGTTGCCCACGGCAAACGCCAGCGACACCCAGCGCCCGGCGAAGCTATTTTTAGACAACAAGGCCTTACCGCCAGTTATTTGCACCTGTTCTTTCCATCTAACCCCGAAGCCGTCGCACAACTTTTCACTAACCCTGTGCAACCCCAAGGTTAACGCAAATTATGTGGCCCGAATCTAGCGAACAACAACAGCCACTGCGCACCGGTTTAACCACCGGCACCTGCGCGACGGCCTGCTGTTTAGCGGCGGGGCATTTGTTGTTAGGCGATGAGCAAAAAACCAGCGTTAGCGTGACCTTGCCCAAACCTACGGATGGCAGTAAACAGGTAGAACTAGACCTTACACAACTGGCGCTAACCAACGACCACACGGCCCGTGCCGCAACCATCAAAGACGCTGGCGACGATCCAGACGCCACCCACGGCGCGACCATTTGGGTGGAACTAAACCTTACACCAGCCTTCGGCATTGATTTTATTGCAGGCGAAGGCGTAGGTACAGTCACCCGTTCTGGTTTGCTATTAGAAGTAGGCCAAGCTGCCATTAACCCTGTGCCGAGGGCTATGATGACCTCGCACCTTAACCGTTTGGCTGCATTTTATGACTATGCAGGTGGTTTTGAAGTTAAGGTAGGTGTAATCAACGGCGCTGAAATCGCCAAAAAAACCATGAATGGCCGCTTAGGCATATTGAACGGATTATCCATTTTAGGCACCACTGGCATTGTACGGCCTTATTCATGTAGTGCATGGATCGCCTCTATTCATCAAGGTTTGGATGTCGCCCTAGCCAACGACTTTGCCCATGTAGCTGCCGCCACAGGCAATGCCAGCGAAACCTTTATAGCCGAGCACTATTCGCTGGATGACATGCAGCTCATTGAAATGGGCGACTTTGCTGGTGCGGTATTAAAACACCTTAAAAAGTCCCCTGTTAAACGCTTAACTATTTGTGGCGGTTTTGGCAAAATCAGCAAGCTGGCAGATGGGCACCTAGACTTGCACAGTAGCCGGTCTTCTATAAATTTACCGAAATTAGCCCACATAGCCTCCCACTTAGGCGCTGATAGCGACCTAACATCGGCCATCGCAGACTGCAACACCAGCCTAGAGGCACTCGGCTTATGTCAGCAGCAGGGCATCGATTTAGCCCACGCTGTGTGCCAAAACGCCCTGATTTTTGCCCAACAAAGCGTACCCAGCTCAGTGCAACTCGAAGTCTTTGCGGTTAATAGGCAAGGCCAGCTACTGGGGAGTGCTCGCTAATGAAGCTACTCATCTTAGGCGGCACGGCAGACGCTCGGCACCTAGCCGAGGCCCTCCAGCAAAGACAACCGGCGTTAGAATTGGTCTACAGCGTGGCCGGTCTAGTGCGCCAACCGCAAGTGCCTGCCACAGTAGTGAGCGGCGGATTCAGCCAATTTGGAGGCTTGTCCAACTACTGTAAACAACAGAACATTGATGCCATAGTCAACGCCACCCACCCATTCAGCGTGACTATGGGCAACCATGCGGTAAACACTTGTAATGAATTAGGCTTAAGTTACTGGCGCTTTTTACGACCGCTATGGCAACAACAAACCGGCGATGATTGGCAACTATTTAGCCACACCACAAGCCTGTTAAAAGGCCTTGCCAACTTCCAGCGGGTGTTATTAACACTAGGCCAAGTCAACGCCGATGAACTGGCTTTGTTAAGCTCAACACAGCAAATTTGGTTACGTACTGCCGTGGCACCCAACTACGCTTTACCTATCAATGTAAGCTGGATTAAAGCCATTGGCCCATTTGATGAAGCCAGTGAACTAGCCTTACTGAGACAACACCAAATTCAAGCCATTGCTAGTAAAAATAGCGGTGGTGATTCTACGGTCGCCAAACTCAACGCCGCCCGCGCCGTGGGTATACCGGTATTCATGTTACAGCGTCCAGTGATTACTGGGCCTGTTGAAGACGATTTTGATGTCCTTATAGAGCACCTAAACACATGGGCTCAGACGGCATCTGCTATTAAAGGAAACCACCATGAGCAGTAATGACAACACCAAAAAGCCCGCTATCTTGTTTGTTGGCCACGGCTCTCGTGACAACGAGGCAGTCTCCGAATTTTACCAATTGGCAGAGCAGTTTTCTGCGCGCTTCCCCGACCGCATGGTAGAAACAGGCTTCTTAGAGTTTGT
>CBDUDU010000044.1:0-18326 GCA_965366045.1 uncultured Oceanospirillaceae bacterium | reverse complement strand
GCTGCTGTCGGGTTGTCATAGCTCAATCTTCAAAAACACAGTAGCGCAACCGGTTTTTGATCGAGCTAGGCAGCAACGGCCACCAAGAGAAGACTGTTTTATGAGGCACCTAATTAGAAGCATGGTATCCGCTGCTTTAATACTGACAGCTACATCTCCGCTCTATCAAGACAGTGATGGTAACTTCCTGATTGATAGACTCACCACAGAAGGGGCTGAGGTTGCAAGATGTAATGCCTGTCAGGAATGGAGACTGGAGACCTTAAAACTTGTCGATGGAAATATGGTCTCTATGGGTATAAGGGACTACCCTAAAAACTACACCAGGCTAGATTAAAAACTATATTTTTTAGTAAAAAAAAGTGTAGAATTAAATTTACAGTTCAAAATAATCTTTAATTATGAAAATAAGATTCAGCATATTTCTACTTATCTTTTTTGTATCTACAAATATTAACGGCAATATAGCTCGTGATAGTGTTGAAAATCTTGTACAACTAAATAATTCTCAGATAAAACAAGTATTAGGTGGGTTTAGGGCATATGGTGTGCAATTCTTTACCAATGAAGATGGCATTGTAACTATGCAACCATTTGATGAGATATTTGGAACTGATGGATATAATGAAATTTCATACTTCCCTTCAATATTATCTTTATTAGAAAAAGATCCATTGCAAGCATTAAGTGATATGGGAATTAATTTAAACAGTTCAATGTCAAAACCCCAAATGTGGAAGATTATTAGGGACAGCGATAGAACTGACACTGAGTCATATTCATGGAAAGCGCAAAATAATCAAATTTGTTACGAAAAAATTGGTTCTGCTGGTTGGAACTGTGCTTATTTCTATGTTGGCGGCAAAGAAAATAATCGAAAGGGTTATTTTTCAGGCACCCAATCTTCAGATTTTTATGCGAAAGTAGATTCTTTAGTAGCAATTAATCGTAATGAACATTATTACTCCAATTACTATGATCAATATTTAGATGGTTTTTTAAATAATAACTTAGTAGCAGAACAAAAAAAATTAGATGCAAAAAATCTACCACTTATAAAACTCAGAGATGACAAAAAAGCAGAACAAGAAAGAATTGAAGAAGAGAAGAGAAAGGCAGAAATAGCAGCAGAAGAAAAGAGAATAGCAGATTTAACGGCGAAAAGTAGGATAGGCGCACAAAAAAATCCTGGTTTTAGAGGTCTTAAACCAGGTCTGCATTACGAGGATGTGATAAAAATTTGTCCTCTAGAAAAAATACAGTGGGGCGGTGATAGTGATAATGGGCAAAATTATAGTGATTGGGTTAGATGTTATGGAATTAATAATATTAAATTTAAAGCGTATTACACTGATGACTTGTTAGATTTATTATCGCTTGATATGGGTCCAATAGTTGATAGCGGGGTTTATTTAGATATTTTTGGAGAAGGCGAATCGAATATATATACAAAAATAAAGAAATCTATTAGCGATAAATACACCCTTGAATATGAATATTCAGAAAGAGACAGACAACTCTTTAATGAGTCTGAAAAATCATCTTTAATGCATGTATATTCAAAAGGTCAGGTTGCTCTAGTGATTTCTCGTAAGGAAAAAGATTATTCTAACGATCTCTGGTTGTACATTAACTATAGAAACCCTTATCAGGGAGAATGGTTTTTAGATAGAAATAGACCTGTAAGAGCATCAGAAGATGATTTTTAGGTTAGTCTTGTGGATTCTTAAGTAACCAATTTACCATTATTTGATGTACCTACAAATTCATTCGACAGTCACTGACTTAGCCAGGTTTCGAGGCTGGTCCACATCAGTGCCCTTAATGATGGCCACATGGTAGGACAAGAGCTGCATAGGAATGGCATAGACCACCGGTGCTAATAGCTCGTGTACCTCAGGCATAACGATGACGTGGGTTGCTTCGTCTTCTGCCATTTTGGCATGGGCGTCGGCAAATACAAAGAGCTCTCCGCCACGTGCATGCACTTCTTGCATGTTGGCTTTTAGCTTATCGAGCATGTCGTCTTTGGGCGCTACTACTACTACGGGCATATCTGCATCGACCAGTGCCAGCGGGCCATGCTTAAGCTCTCCCGCGGGGTAAGCCTCGGCATGGATATAGGAAATTTCTTTTAGCTTCAGAGCGCCTTCTGAGGCGATGGGGTACATACTGCCACGGCCCAAAAACAAGGTGTGCTGTTTGTCAGCAAAGCGCTGGGCTACAGCTTCAATCTGGCCTTCCATTTGCAAACACTGCTGTAATATTCCAGGCAGGGTTTGCATAGCGTCTATTATGGGCTGAATGTCGATGGCACCGCGTTGTTTGGCTAATAACAAAGTCACATGCAGCAAGGTAACCAATTGCGTGGTGAAGGCCTTGGTGGACGCCACACTGATTTCTGGCCCTGCTTGAGTTAACAATACCATGTCTGATTCGCGCACTAGACTACTCGACGGCACGTTGCAAATGGCTAAGCTGGCGGCCAACTTTGATCGGTCAATGTGGCGCAGGGCAGCTAAACTGTCGGCTGTTTCTCCAGACTGAGATAATATAATGAGCAAGGTATCTTCCGGCACCACAGCTTGGCGATATCGGTACTCGCTCGCAACTTCAATTTGACAGGCAATACCGGCTAGACTTTCTATCCAATATTTAGCCACCATACCCGCTAGATAACTCGTACCACAAGCGATGATTTGTACATTGTTGACTTTAGACAAGGCTTGAATGTCGCTATCTCTAAGAATATTTTGTAGCTGCCCATCTACCACTTGCTGGGAGATCAGGTTGGCCACCACTTTGGGCTGCTCGTTAATTTCTTTGAGCATGTAGTGTTTATAAATGCCTTTGTCGGTGTTTTCTTCGTTATGTTCGTAACGATGACTGGGGCGCTCTACGGCTGCGCCTTTAGCGTCGGTCACGGAGACCTGTGTACGGCTAATTTCTGCTATATCACCGTCTTCCAAAAACATAAAGCGGTCGGTCACTTGCAAAAGCGCTAGTTGATCAGACGCAATGTAGTTTTCATCACTGCCTAAGCCAATGACCAATGGACTACCTTTACGGGCGGCGAGCAATAAATCGGGTTGCGTTTCGTCCACCACACCTAAGGCATAGGCGCCTTCACAGCGCCCCGCCGCGTCGCGTACCGCTGCTGTTAGTGACATGCCTTGTTGGCGATTGCGGTGAATCAGGTGAGCGATCACTTCGGTGTCCGTGTCACTTTCAAAGCCATACCCAGTGGCTAGAAGATCGGCTTTGATGAGTTCAAAGTTGTCTATAATGCCATTGTGAACCACGGCCAAGCTGCTGTGGGACCAGTGCGGATGCGCGTTGGTTTCATTAGGAATGCCATGGGTGGCCCAGCGGGTATGGGCAATGCCCAATCCGCCTTGTAATGGCTCGGACTGTAGGGCCGTGTCTAAACTTGCCACCTTGCCCACTCGGCGGGTACGGTGCAGGCCTTTGTCGCTTAAGATGGCCACGCCGGATGAGTCGTACCCTCGGTACTCGAGGCGCTTTAGGCCTTCAACTAAGATACCGCTGATATTACGCTGAGCAATGGCTCCTACTATTCCGCACATAGGTGTCTTCCTTGTTTAACTTTTGACGGGTTTAGCCCAAGTGGCTAAGTTGCGTTGTTTACCGCGGGCGATGGCCAAATTATTGTCGGCCACGTCTTTGGTAATGGTCGAGCCTGCACCCACTGTGGCACCAGCACCTATAGTGACTGGGGCCACAATGGAGCTGTTAGAACCAATAAAGACGTCGTCTTTAATAATAGTTTGAAACTTATTCACACCGTCGTAGTTGCAGGTAATGGTGCCCGCACCAATGTTAACGTTTTGACCTACCACCGTGTCCCCTAAATAAGTGAAGTGGTTGGCTTTAGAGCCTTTACCTAGGGTGGTTTTTTTAGTTTCCACAAAATTGCCAACTTTGGCGCCTTCTTCCAGCACGGTGCCGGGGCGAAGCCGTGCAAATGGGCCAATATTACAACACGCAGCCACCTGGGCTTGGTCTATAACGCTGTTGGCTAATACCTGGGTCCCCGCGCCAATATAAGCGTTTTTAATGTGGCAATTAGGACCAATATGAACGCCGTCTTCTAAGTGTACTTTGCCTTCGATGATGGCATTGATGTCAATGTAAATGTCTTTACCGGTAGTCAGCTCGCCTCGTAAGTCAAAACGGCTCGGGTCGGCCAGTTGAACGCCATCTCGTAGCAACTGAGTGGCTTGTTGAAATTGATACCAACGCTCGAGCTCGGCTAGCTGTACACGGTCGTTGACGCCTTGGACTTGTTGTGGAAACTCTGGTTGCAGGTGGCTAATGCCCACGCCATCTGCGACGGCCATGGCAATAATATCTGTAAGGTATATTTCACCCTGGGCATTGTTACTTTCAATACGCGGCAACCAGCCATTTAACAAGCTTGCTTTCGCGGCCAGTATACCGGTATTTATTTCCTTAATTTGGCGCTGTTCTGGGTTGGCGTCTTTGTGCTCAACAATGGCCTGTATATCACCTTGGTGATTGCGCACGATTCGGCCATAGCCAGTTGAGTCGTCTAGGGTGACGGTGAGAATTGCCAACCCTCGTTGCTCTGCTTGGTCTGCCAGCTGCTGCATTAATTCGCTAGGTACCAAAGGCACGTCACCGTAGAGCACTAGTACTGTGGCGTCGTTATCTACCTGAGGCATGGCTTGAGCCACGGCATGGCCAGTGCCAAGCTGCTGTTTTTGAGGTACGCACTGTGCTCCGAGCGGCGTAACCTGCGCTTCTACCTGTTCTGCACGGTGGCCCACAATAATATGAGTATGAGTAGGCTTAAGCTTTTGGGCTTGCTCAACAGCATGCACTAGCATAGGTTTACCTGCTAGCGGGTGTAGGACTTTTGGCATGTCTGAGCGCATGCGAGTGCCTTTACCTGCAGCAAGAATGATGACTTCTAACAACATTAACAATCCTTGTGAAACAATGTGTAATTCTGTTGTTTAGTTTAGACGGTTTATAGCATAAAAGTTCAGCTTTTTTCAGACATAAAAAAAGCAGCCTAGGCTGCCTTTTTGATGCTTCGCTATAAACGACTTACTTGCCCAGTTTCTGACGGATCTGACGCAATGTACGTAGTTGAGCGGCGGCTTCGGCCAATTGGCCTGCGGCACGTGAGTATTCAAACTCAGAAGTTTTGTCGGCCATGGCCTGTTCGGCTTGGCGACTGGCTTCTTCTGCAGCGGCTTCATTTAAGTCGGCTGCACGAAGTGCGGTATCAGCCATCAAGGTAACCTTGTGAGGCTGAACTTCTACAAAACCGCCAGACACATAAAATATGTCTTCTTCGCCGGATTCCTTGCGCATACGCACAGGGCCAGGCTTAACTTCACTCAGTAACGGCGTGTGACCTGGGTAAATACCCAACTCACCCAAAGTACCTGTAAGTGAAATAAATTCTACCTTACCTTCGAAGATGGATTCTTCTGCACTTACGATGTCACAATCTACACTAGTAGCCATGTGATTATCCTCTTAAGCTAGGCTTAAGCCGTTAGCGGATGCTAACAGCCCTAGCCCAAACAATTACATGCTCTTGGCTTTCTCAACTACTTCGTCAATGCCGCCAACCATGTAGAAGGCTTGCTCTGGAAGGTCGTCGTATTCACCAGCTAAAATTCCCTTAAAGGCAGCAATGGTGTCCTTAAGTGATACGTACTTACCTGATGATCCGGTAAATACTTCAGCTACGAAGAAAGGCTGAGACAAGAAACGCTGAATCTTGCGAGCACGCGTTACCGCTTGCTTGTCTTCATCAGACAATTCGTCCATACCCAAGATGGCAATGATGTCTTTCAGCTCTTTGTATCGCTGAAGGATGCCCTGAACGCCACGAGCAATGTCGTAGTGCTCTTGGCCAATCACCAATGGGTCTAGCTGACGTGAGCTTGAATCGAGTGGATCGATAGCTGGGTAGATGCCCAATTCTGCGATCTGACGAGACAATACCACGGTAGCGTCCAAGTGAGAGAAGGTGGTTGCTGGCGACGGGTCAGTCAAGTCATCCGCAGGTACGTATACCGCTTGGATAGAAGTGATAGAGCCAGTCTTAGTGGAGGTAATACGCTCCTGCAACACACCCATTTCTGAGGCTAGTGTTGGCTGGTAACCTACTGCAGAAGGCATACGGCCCAATAGTGCAGATACTTCGGTTCCCGCCAAGGTGTAACGGTAGATGTTGTCAACGAACAACAATACGTCATTGCCTTCGTCACGGAACTGCTCAGCCATGGTCAGGCCAGTTAGTGCCACACGTAGACGGTTTCCTGGAGGCTCATTCATCTGGCCGTATACGAGAGATACTTTGTCCAATACGTTGGACTCTTTCATCTCGTAGTAGAAATCGTTACCTTCACGAGTACGCTCACCTACACCTGCAAACACAGAGTAACCACTGTGCTCGATGGCGATGTTACGGATAAGCTCCATCATGTTTACGGTTTTGCCTACGCCGGCGCCGCCGAATAGTCCAACCTTACCGCCTTTGGCGAAAGGACAAACCAAGTCGATAACTTTGATGCCTGTTTCTAGCAAGTCATTACTAGCAGATTGCTCTGCGTAGGTAGGTGCCTTACGGTGAATTGGCATACGAACTTCTTCACCAATAGGTCCACACTGGTCGATTGGGTTACCCAATACGTCCATGATACGGCCTAGGGTGGCTTTGCCTACTGGCACCTTAATGGCGCCACCGGTGTTAGATACGTCTAAACCACGGCTTAGACCTTCGGTCTGGCCCATGGCAATAGTACGTACTACGCCGTCGCCTAACTGTTGTTGAACTTCTAAGGTTGTACCCTTAGCGTCTACAGTTAGTGCATCATATACTTTTGGCACAGAATCACGTGGGAATTCCACGTCGATTACAGCGCCGATAATCTGTACGATACGTCCGCTACTCATAATTTTATCCTCTATCGAAAACTGTTGCTCGTAAGCCAAGTTAAACGGCGGCTGCGCCACTCACGATCTCAGAAATTTCCTGAGTAATCGCAGATTGACGGGCCTTGTTGTAAATCATCTGAAGGTCATCAATCAGATCACCCGCATTATCGGTGGCGCTTTTCATAGCGATCATCCGTGCGGCCTGTTCACAAGCGTTATTTTCTACCACGGCTTGATACACTAAAGATTCTACGTAACGGGTCAGAAGGCCTGTGAGTAATTCACGGGCGTCTGGCTCGTAGAGGTAGTCCCAATGGTGGCTCATGCCGTCTTCATTCGGGTCTGCCTGCAAGGGCACAAGTTGTACTACGCTGGGTTCTTGGGTCATGGTATTTACAAAATTATTGTAAACCACGTACAAAGCGTCCAACCGTCCTTCATCATAACTGTCTAGCATGATCTTAACTGCACCGATGAGTTCAGCAGCTTCTGCCTTGTCACCCAGTTGAGTCTTGCTTGATACAACGTTACCGCCGTAGTTATTAAAGAAGGTTGCTGATTTAGATCCAAGGGCACAGATGTCTATTTCGATGCCGTTTTGATCATGTTCAGCCATGCTCTGTACGGTTTTCTTAAACACGTTAATGTTTAAACCACCACACAGGCCACGATCGGAAGAAACCACAATGTAACCCACCCGCTTAAGCTCGCGCTGTTGCAGATACAAATGCTTGTATTCGGGGTTGGAGCGTGCGAGGTGAGCAATCACTTCACGCATTTTATCTGCGTAAGGACGGCTATGGTTCATACGTTCCTGTGCTTTACGCATTTTAGACGCCGCTACCATTTCCATGGCGCTAGTGATCTTTTGCGTACCCTTAATACTCGCAATCTGGGTCTTTATTTCTTTTCCGACTGCCATATGCTTACCTTTCTGTTAAGTAACTGACTTAGTTATAGCACGGTCTCAAGTTAACGTGAGACCGTAGGCCACTACCAAGTTTGAGTTGCCTTAAACTGCTCTAATGCAGACTTAAAAGAAGCGGCGATGTCGTCGTTAAAGTTACCAGATTCATTCACCTGGCTCATTACGGCGCTATGCTCGCTGTTCATGTAAGAAATTAAAGCGGCTTCGAAGTCGCCAACCTTGTTAAGGGCGACGTCTGTAAGGAAACCTTCGTTAGCTGCAAATAGGCTGATTGCCATTTCGGCAACGCTCATTGGCGAGTACTGGTGCTGCTTCATCAGTTCGGTCACACTTTGACCGTGCTCTAACTGGGCGCGAGTCGCCTCATCCAAGTCAGATGCAAACTGAGAGAAGGCTGCCAATTCACGGTACTGAGCCAAAGCCAAACGAATACCACCACCCAATTTCTTGATGACTTTAGTTTGTGCTGCACCACCTACACGGGATACAGACAAACCAGCGTTAATGGCTGGGCGGATACCGGCGTTAAACAAGTCAGTTTCCAAGAAAATCTGGCCGTCGGTGATAGAGATTACGTTAGTCGGTACAAAAGCCGATACGTCACCACCTTGGGTTTCGATAATAGGTAGCGCGGTTAAAGAACCGGTCTTACCTTTAACTTCACCATTGGTGAATGCTTCTACGTATTCTGCGTTTACACGCGATGCACGCTCAAGTAAGCGAGAGTGTAAATAGAACACGTCACCAGGATATGCTTCACGACCTGGAGGACGACGAAGTAGCAAAGAGATTTGACGGTATGCCCAAGCTTGCTTGGTTAAGTCATCAAATACGATCAGTGCGTCTTCACCGCGGTCACGGAAGTATTCACCCATGGTACAACCAGCGTATGGCGACAAGAACTGCATGGCGGCTGAGTCAGCAGCACCTGCGTTTACAACGATGGTGTGAGCCATGGCGCCATGTTCTTCTAGCTTACGTACTACGTTAGCAATGGTAGATTGCTTCTGGCCAATGGCCACGTAGATACACTTAACGCCAGTGTCTTTCTGGTTGATGATGGCATCGATAGCGATGGCAGACTTACCCGTCTGACGGTCACCAATGATGAGCTCGCGCTGACCACGACCTACAGGAACCATGGCGTCAATCGCCTTAAGGCCTGTTTGTACTGGTTGGTCTACGGACTTACGTTCGATTACACCTGGGGCTACTTTTTCAACAGCGTCGGTTAGATCAGAGTTGATCGGACCTTTGCCGTCGATTGCGTTGCCTAGCCCATCGACTACACGACCCAACAATTCAGGGCCTACAGGGACTTCTAGGATACGGCCAGTACAACGAGCAGTTTGGCCTTCGACCAAATCTTCGTAGTCGCCAAGAACTACAGCGCCAACAGAGTCGCGCTCCAAGTTCATGGCCATGCCGTAAACACCACCAGGGAATTCAATCATTTCCCCGTACATTGCGTCAGCTAAGCCGTGGATCAATACGATACCATCGGCTACGCTAACAATTGTGCCCTCATTTTGGGCTTCAGATGATACATCAAGTTGCTCAATACGCTTCTTGATGATTTCACTGATCTCTGAAGGATTCAGTTGTTGCATGCTTTATTCCTCACACTTAAGCATTCATGGCCTCAGCCAATTTGCCTAGTTTGCCTTTAACGGAACCATCAATCACTAGGTCGCCCGCGTGGACTATGACACCACCGAGCAATGACGCGTCGGTAGTACTAGTTATGTTAATTTCGCGAGACAACATGGCGTTCAATGCTTGAGCCAGTTTATCTTGTTGCTCACTGCCTAAATCAAATGCGCTGACGATAGATACATCTACCGACTGCTCTTGATTTGCCTTTAAGGTTTCATATAAGTTAGAAACCTCAGGGAGCAATGACAAGCGCTTGTTTTCAGCCAACAAGTTCAGAAAATTCTGTGCTTGTTGGGACACAGGGTGACTTCCGTTTACAACGTCTGTCACTAGCTGGGCTTTTTGTGCCGCCGTCAATTCTGGATTATCCAGAACTAGGGCTAAGCTATCGTCCGCAACAACTGCCGCGGCCATGTTCAAAAATTCCGACCAGCTACCCAAGTCGCCTTGGGCCAATGCCGTTTCGAAAGCGGCCTTGGTGTAAGGACGGGCAACAGTAATGGATTCAGCCATCGTTAACCTCTCTTTTCTTACAGTTCGGCTGCCAACTTATCGACAAGCTCTTGGTGGTTATTTACATCAATTGATGCGCCCAGGATTTTTTCTGCACCAGCAACTACTAGAGTTGCAACTTGAGCGCGTAACGCTTCTTTGGCACGGTTTACTTCCTGTTCAACGTCAGCTGCGGCGGCCGCTTTAATGCGGTCGGCTTCGGCTTGTGCTGTATCTTTGGCTTCATCAACGATCTGGCTAGCGCGCTTGTTAGCTTGCTCAATAAGAGTAGCTGCTTGCGCTTTGCTTTCTTGCAGTGCGGTTTCCACCGACTGCTGGGCATCTTCTAGTTCGCGCGCGGCTTTATCAGCAGCGTCCAAACCTTCAGCGATCTTCTTTTGACGTTCTGCCAAGGCCGCAGTAAGCGGTGGCCAAACGTACTTCATGCACAAGTACACGAAGATAATAAAAGAAATGATCTGCCCGATGATTGTAGCGTTCATATTCATGGCAGGGCCTCCATCAGTTTCGGGTTGTTAAAGATAACCTTAGGCAACCGCGAACATGATGTAAAGGCTGATACCAACACCAATCATAGGAACCGCGTCGGTTAGACCCATCATGATGAAGAACTGTGTACGTAGTAAAGGGATCAATTCAGGCTGACGCGCAGCGCCTTCCAAGAACTTGCCGCCTAAAACGCCGATACCAACAGCTGCGCCAACGGCAGACATGCCCAAGATCAATGCACCAGCAATATAAAGTAATGCCATTTCCATTTTGTTTCTCCAGTTTAAGTGAGATTAGTAGTTAAAGATAAAAAGTAAAAAGATAGTGATTAATGATGGTCGTGAGCCATCGCCAAATACACAATGGTCAGCACCATAAAGATGAATGCTTGCAAAGTGATGATTAGGATGTGGAACAAGGCCCACGGCACCGATAACAACCACTGAGCCCAGAAGGGTAGTAGTGCAATCAGAATAAAGATCATTTCGCCAGCGTACATGTTACCGAACAAACGCAAAGCTAATGAAATAGGTTTAGCAATTAGACCAACCAACTCTAGGAATAAGTTGAACGGAAGCGCCCACTTGCCTAGCGGCTGAAGGCTAAGCTCGGCTAAGAAGCCCATAATGCCTTTTTGCTGAATAGAGTAGAAGATGATTAATACAAACACTGCGATGGACATACCCAAGGTGACGTTTAAGTCGGTTGAAGGTACGATCTTCATGAAGTGAATACCCATGGCGCTAGCAATGGATGGCACCCAATCAACTGGAATCAAGTCCATTAAGTTCATTAAGAACACCCATACGAATATGGTGAGCGCCATAGGCGCGATAATGGCGTTTTTGTGGTGGAACACGCTCTTCACGTTGTCATCCACAAATTCAATGATCATCTCAATGAAGTTTTGGGTACCAGAAGGCACTCCAGTAGTTGCGTTTTTAGCCACGCGGCTAAATAACACGATGAAGAATATGCCTAAACCAACAGACCAACCCATTGAGTCCACGTTGATGGCCATAAAGCCCATCTCTGCGGCTTGCTGGCCAGATTCAGCAAAACTCCATCCATTAACGGGATGGTTGCCATAGGTTAAGTTAGTCAGGTGATGCTGAATATAATCAGCTGAGCTCATGCCACTTGCCATGCTTTATCTCACTTTGATTTCGTAGAAGTTTGTTTATCTATAACCACTGGCAATAATGCTGCTAGTAAATGGGAGCCCACAAAGGCTAGTAGTAGGGCTAATGGGTTTAGTGGTTTCACCAAACTGAAGGCTAAACTAAACAACACAATTGTGAAGACTAGTTTGAGCATTTCATTGCCGTACATTTGTGCCAAGGTTTGCTTTGCATCTGCTGTAGGCTGTGTTCGCTTAAATTCGCGTTTCAGCGCCCAGTAGGCAGGCAAGCTATAAATAGCACCACCAAGAATCACAGACAAACCTGTAATCCAGTTAGTTATAGATAAACCCACTCCAATCAGTACCACTATAAGGGCCTGATAGATTAATGTTTTTTGTAACCAATGGGGGGCTTTATTGAGCGCCATAAGAGCTTAAAGTGTCCATTGATTGTTGGTCTAAATACACCCTCGAACAACCGCAATTACCACTACAATTTTCACGAGGATCGAGAGTATAGGCAGTTTGGCTGTAAATCTCAACAACACTAAGGCTCTAGGCGGGCAATAATGCCATCAAGTTGGTCTAAAGTCGCATACGAGATGGTCATTTTACCTTTACCTTTGGCGGATTGTTTAATCGTCACCGCCGCACCTATGGCATCGGACAAACGATTTTGCAGATGATTAATGTCTGCATTATCCGCCTTGGGTTCGATAGGTTTGGGGGTTTGCTGCGCTTTGCGCACCAATTCTTCAGTTTGTCGTACCGACAACCCTTTAGCCACAACCTCGCGGGCCAATTGCAATTGCTGGGCTTCATCTAAAGGCAATAAGCAGCGCGCATGGCCCATCTCTAAGTCGCCACGTTCCAACATTAGGCGCACCGCTTCGCTCAGTTGCAGTAAGCGTAATAAGTTCGCAATGGCACTACGGGATTTACCCACCGCGTCTGCCACTTGTTGCTGAGTGAGCTCAAATTCATTTTGTAAACGCTGCAAGGCAAAGGCTTCTTCGATGGCATTCAGGTCTTCACGCTGAATGTTCTCTATTAACGCCATGGCGATAGCGGCTTCGTCTGGCACCTCTTTGATCAGCGCCGGTACGCTATCGAGCTCGGCCAACTGGGCTGCACGCCAGCGCCTTTCTCCGGCAATTATTTCGTATCGATCTATGCCCACTGAGCGAACCACAATGGGCTGCATAATGCCGTGTACACGAATCGACGCTGCGAGTTCCTCAAGCGCCTCTGGATCAAGGTCGCGACGCGGTTGGTACACTCCACGTTGCACCCATTCGACGGGCAACTCTTGCAAACCATCTTTTGCTAATGGTTTATTCTTTGTTAAATCAACATCGAGGCTACCTGCGCCTTGAAGTAAGGCTTCTAGACCACGATTAAGACCACGTTTTTTAACCATAATGACGCTCTATTTTTGTTCTTGTTTGCGGATAAACTCACTGGCCAAGGCCAAATAAGCTACAGCACCACGAGAATGTTTATCATACATCAAGGCCGGCAAACCATGACTTGGGGCTTCGGCCAAACGTACATTACGTGGTATCACCGTACGGTAGACTAAGTCGCCAAAATGATTAATCAGTTGATGCGACACGTCATTAGTTAAACTATTGCGTGGGTCATACATGGTGCGCAATATACCTTCAATAACCAAACCCGGATTAAGGCTATTCTTAATTAGTTTAACGGTATTTAACAAGGCACTTATGCCCTCGAGGGCGTAATACTCACACTGCATGGGCACCAATACGCCATTAGCACACGCCATAGCATTAACCGTGAGCATATTCAATGAGGGTGGACAGTCGATAAAAATAAAATCGTAACGATGTTGCAACTGACTCAAAGAAATACGTAAGCGTGCTTCTTTTTGTTGCGCCTGAATTAGCTCAACCTCGGCGGCGGTTAGATCACCGTTGGCGGGCAATAGGTCGTAACCAGCAGGTGTATTGAGTTGTAATACTTGGTTTATGTCAACCCGTTGGGTGAGTACATCGAGCACTGAATAACGTAAGTTATTCTTTTCGATGCCACTACCCATGGTGGCGTTGCCCTGAGGATCTAAGTCAATAACCAGCACACGGCGTTTAGTCGCCACAAGCGATGCCGCCAAATTAACACATGTTGTGGTTTTGCCTACGCCGCCTTTCTGATTGGTTATAGCAATGACTCTGCTCACGGATGACCTTTGTTTATTGTTGTTGGATGGTTAATAAATGCCGCTCGGCATCTACACCAGGTACTTGCAAGGCCACACAGTTTAGCAGGCTAAAACCCGACGGCATAGCATCTAGTTCTGCTTGCGGATAGGTGCCCTTCATGGCTACAAAAAATCCCTTACTGGACACTAGTTGCCGGCAACCCTCTAACATGTCGGTAATGGACGCAAAGGCCCGAGACAGGACGATGTCATAGGCTAAATCTGGTTCATAAGCTTCGCAACGTTGGTTATACACGAAAACGTTGTCGAGGTTATGCAGATGTTTAAATTGGGTTAAAAAACGGGTTTTTTTACCATTGGTATCTAATAAATGAATGGTTTTAGTAGGCCATAGTATGGCTAATATCATACCCGGCAAACCCGCACCTGTACCAATATCTATAAACCGCTGTCCATTTAATTGAAGTAGAGGTTTAGCAATAGCCAAACTGTCCAATATATGAAGCTTAATCATCTCCAGCGGTTCACGTATGGCGGTTAGATTGTAGGCTTTGTTCCATTTCACCAATTGTTCAACGTAACTCACCAACTGATCTAATTGTTGCGCTGTTACAGTCACTTCTAGTTGTTCACAACCAGTGCTAATAAGCGTTCGCCATTGCTCAAGGGCAGTTGTTGTCATACTCAACTCGCCAAACTGGTGGTGGATTTAACCTTATGTTTTTTAAGGTAAATAAGTAATAAAGACAAGGCTGCAGGGGTCACACCTTGGATGCGGCTAGCCATACCTAAATTGGCAGGGCGGATGTCTTCTAGTTTGGCCGTGGCTTCGTTGGATAGGCCGTGAATTTGTTGATAATTAAAATCGGTGGGAATGGCTGTAGATTCATGTCGTTTTAGACGTTCAACATCTTCTTTTTGACGATCAATATAACCCGCATACTTAATGTCTATTTCTATTTGTTCGCCTACTGTTGGATCAACATCGGCAAGCTCAGCCACCTGATGGAGCTTTTCGTACGTAAGTTCTGGACGTTTAAGAATGTCTAACAAGTTGGTGTCTTTACTCAATGGTTGAGCCAGTAGTGATTCCAATTGTTTACCCAGTTCGTTATGCAAGGTAATTTTGGTTGTTCTCATTATTTGCTTACGTTGTTCAATAGCTTCGCATTTATTGTTAAATACACGCCAGCGATGTTCGCCAACTAAACCTAGGTTATAACCCATTTCTGTAAGGCGTTGGTCGGCGTTGTCTTCGCGTAACAATAAACGATATTCCGCTCGGCTAGTAAACATACGGTAAGGTTCTTGTGTGCCGTTGGTCACTAAGTCATCCACCATCACACCCAAATAAGCTTGATCACGGCGCGTTGTCCATGGTTCCTTGCCAAGGGATTTAAGGCCCGCATTGGCGCCGGCTAATAAACCTTGTGCACCGGCTTCTTCGTAACCTGTAGTGCCGTTAATTTGACCCGCAAAATACAAACCGCTAATTAACTTAGTTTCTAAGGTGGGTTTTAGATCCTGTGGGTTAAAATAATCATACTCAATGGCGTAACCAGGCCGCACAATATGGGCGTTTTCAAAACCAATGATGGATTGCACAAAATTTAATTGTACGTCGAAGGGTAAGCTTGTGGAAATACCATTTGGGTATAATTCAATGCTATTAAGACCTTCAGGCTCAACAAATATTTGATGACTGTCTTTATCAGCAAAACGCATTATTTTGTCTTCGATAGAAGGGCAATAACGTGGCCCAACGCCTTCAATCACGCCGGCATACAGAGGCGATCGATCTAAACTTTGACGAATAATGTCATGGGTTTTAATGTTGGTATGGGTGATGTGGCAGGGTACTTGTTGCGGATGGTCGTTAATATGTCCCAACATCGACATCACAGGGGTAGGGGTATCGCCAGGTTGTGCTTGCATCACCGAAAAATCAACAGTGCGTCGATCGATGCGTGGTGGGGTGCCGGTTTTTAACCGTTCGATACGAAATGGCCGCTCTCTAAGGCGTTGTGAAAGTGCATTTGCTGGCGGATCACCGGCGCGGCCACCTTGGCTTTGCTGCATGCCGATATGAATAATACCACCGAGGAATGTGCCGGTTGTCATCACCACTTGCTGAGCAAAAAAATTGAGTCCCATGTTAGTTTTTGCGCCAACAATTTGGTCTTGTTCTATAATTAAATCATCTACCGATTGTTGAAAAATATACAGATTTTCTTGTTGCTCTAGTGTCTCACGGATCGCGCTGCGATATAAACTGCGATCGGCTTGAGCTCGAGTGGCTCTAACTGCCGGGCCTTTGCGGGAGTTAAGTACTCGAAATTGAATACCAGCAAGGTCTGTTGCCCGCGCCATAGCGCCATCTAGAGCATCAATTTCTCGTACCAAATGGCTTTTGCCAATACCACCAATAGCTGGGTTGCAAGACATTTGGCCAAGGGTGTCCATGTTGTGAGTTAGGAGTAGCGTTTTCGCGCCCAAGCGAGCACTGGCTAATGCGGCTTCTGTACCTGCATGGCCACCACCAACAATAATCACATCAAAACGTGAGGGAAAATCCACGGTCTATTCCTTACCAAACGATCACTAAAATTCAGTGGGCTAGTATAGCGTTTTTAGTAAAGTTAATAAATCGTCTAATAATTGCGCAATGGGTGGTTTATTTAGTTATATGTAGTTTAAAAGATTTTATATATTTTATATGTTTATTGTTATTATTATTAAGCAAGCCTATTTTTATGTATAACGCAATAAAATATAATAAAAACATTAAGTTAATGAGTTGATAAAACTGTTAATTTGGCTTGAATCTAGGTTAAGAATGCTGATTATTGTTTGTGTATAACTAGGGTGGTTATGCACAGGGGTAAGTTATCCACAACTTACTTAAGTCTAGAATCGAAACTTATTCACAGGGTTTAGGGTCCAAAATTAGTTGATATTTATGATAAGGAATCAAATAGTGGTCGATTGTGAATATGTTTGTGGATAGTGTGGATAACTTCAAGCGACCAGTGGAATAATTGGCCTCTAAGCCCTTATTTAACTTGGATAAGTTAGTCAAACGGATGTGACTTCCATTGGGTAAGCTGTGAATAAGTATTTTTGTAAATTATTGGTCTTGGAAGCTGATGTTGATGTTTTTATACTTAATAAGGCACAAAAAAGCCCAAGGGCTTTTAAGCGCCTTGGGCTTTTGCTGCCTCTATTGGACTTTAGGAGAACACAGCCTTGAATATGTAGAAGAACATAATGGACAAGATGGCGCCTGCCGGCAGCGTAATCACCCATGAGGTAAATATACTGGCTACAATGCGCAAATTGATGGCAGCTAAACCACGTGCTAAGCCTACACCTAATACAGCGCCGACAAGGGTGTGTGTAGTGGAAATAGGTAACCCAATCCCAGAGGCCAACACTACCGTTGCTGAGGCGCCTAGGGTGGCTGCAAAGCCTCTACTCGGCGTTAGTTCGGTGATCTTGGTGCCAATGGTGGCCATGACTTTGTAGCCGTAGGTGACAAGGCCTACAACGATACCAACACCACCGACTAACAACACCCATGCTGGCATGGAAGACTTAGCGGTCACAGCGCCAGACTTAATAGTGGCGATCGCAGCGGCCATAGGACCTACGGCGTTGGCTACGTCATTAGAGCCATGGGCAAAAGCCATGGCGCATGCGGTAAATATCATTAGTACTGCAAATACTTTTTCTACGTTAGCGTAACGATCGTCTGTTTCAAGTGCTATGTCGCGTTGTACTCGAGTAAGCATTATGCCACCAATGACAGCAACTAATAGGCCTGTTAAACCAGCAACGAGTGACATTTCGAAGTAGCTTAAGCTAAAACCCATGTCTTTGAAGACGTGTTTTAGGCCTTTGATTAAGGTCACCATAGTGATCATAAAACCGACCAAAAACATGTACATTGGTACATAGCGCTTGGCATTTTCAAAAGGTTCGGCCGTGTCGAGAATGGAGCGTTGTACGCTTTTAAATAACATGTAGGAAATGGTGCCCGCTAATACCGGAGAGACGACCCAGCTTGCAGCAATGGTCCCTACTTTGCTCCAGTTGACGGCATCAACTGAAATGGCCACGGCGGCAAAGCCTACAATGGCACCCACAATTGAGTGGGTAGTAGAAACCGGCCAACCGACGATGGAGGCAATTAGTAACCAAGTACCCGCGGCCAGTAAGGCGGACAACATACCATAGACTAAATATTCGGGTGTGCCCTGCAGAGTGAGTGGGTCGATGATGCCCTTGCGGATGGTGGCCGTCACTTCGCCGCCGGCTAAATAAGCCCCGGCAAATTCAAAAATCATGGCGATGACTATGGCTTGCTTGAGGGTGATGGCGCCTGAACCTACGGAGGTGCCCATGGCGTTGGCCACGTCGTTAGCACCTACACCCCAGGCCATAAACAAGCCAAATATAATGGCAAGTATGAGTAAGATCTGACCGTATTCGTT
>CBDUDU010000043.1:0-18469 GCA_965366045.1 uncultured Oceanospirillaceae bacterium | reverse complement strand
GATGCATCAGGTATGGGGCGTTTCTTAGCCTTTATACAACTGTTGTCAGAGTTAAAGTCATGGCCACACAAACGCACTTTGTCGATCGCCAAACTCAACTCTCCACTGACGAGTTCCGCAGAAGATAAAATTAATGACGTGGTGCAATATATTGCTGACCATTATCAAGAAAATTTGTCTCTTGGGAAAATGTCGGCCATGCTTAACATGACTGAAAGCGCGTTCTCACGACACTTTTCCAAATCTACTGGGAATAAATTTGTTGAATTTGTAACCCGTGTACGTATTGGCAGGGCATGTATTCAATTGGCCGAAACTAACGATCGTATTTCAGCAATTTGTTTTGACGTTGGATTCAACAACATCACCAACTTTAATCGTCACTTCGTTAAGCTTAAAGGCAAAACACCTGGCGAGTACCGGCGCATTATCCAAACCAATTTAGGCAAGGGTAAATCGATTGTAAAACCAACAATAGCGATGCCTTAGCTGGCGGCATCTAATAAAGACACGATAGAACTACAAAGACACTCACTATGAACGCTTTAAATACGACACCACTTAGCCCCCTTAATTACAGCAAGACAGACTGTGAAGTGGGGATCATTCACGTTGGCGTTGGCGCTTTTCATCGTGCCCACCAAGCTGTCTACATGAACAAATTATTGGGCGATAAAGATCAACAAAAATGGGGCATTATAGGCATTAACTTAAGGTCACAAGATGCCAAGATAAACCTCCAATTAGCTGGCCAGAAACACGTATACACATTAAAGACATTGTCACCAGACAACCAGGCTACCTATCAAGAAATTGGCTCTATATTGTCAACGTTGGACTGGTCCACAAATCCTGAAGCTGCAGCACAAGCAGTGGATAATGAAAACATTCATCTAATCACCATGACAGTAACTGAAAGTGGCTATTACCTTTCAGAAAATGGCCAACTGGAAACACAATCTCCAATTATAGTTGAGGCCTTAACAGGCTCAGGAAGCTGCATTTATGCCTACCTACGTGCATCGTTAAACGCTCGACGATTCGGCTGTAACCTGCCAATTACCTTATTATGTTGTGACAATTTACGCGACAATGGCCACTATCTAAAGTTAGGCTTTGAACAGTTCCTTGCCGCCTGTAACGACACTCATTTACTTGAGTGGATCGCGAGCAATGTCACTTTCCCTTGCTGTATGGTGGATCGTATTACACCACGATCTGGCGCCATTCATATTGCTGATGTTAAGCAAAAATTTGGTTTAGATGACCCCCTCACAATTATGTCTGAATCTTATACCCAGTGGGTGATAGAGGATAATTTTGCTGGGCCAAAGCCAGATTTTGAACGTGTGGGTGTGGAGTTAACTGCCGATGTATCTCCGTATGAAGATGCAAAGATACGAATCCTCAACGGGGGTCATACTATACTGGCTTATTTTGCCGCCCTCAAAGGCTATATAACTTACGACCAGGGCTTGGCTGATGAAGAACTGAATACCCTATTCTCTGCCTATGTAAATACAGAGGTGATCCCAGCAATTGGGGAGTCCCCTTTAAATTTAAATGAATATTACCAGCTCACCAAAACGCGCTTGAGTAACAGCAATATCGCAGACGATATAGCTCGAATATGTGCCGATGGTGGCGTTAAATTTCCGATATTTATATTGCCGACATTAACCGACTGCTATGCAAGAGGCCATACACCAGTGTATGCATTGCAAGGTATTGCTAGTTGGTATGTGTTTATGTGCCAAGTACAAGCGCAGATAATTCAATTTGATTACATTGAGCCGAATTGGACACTTTTAGAACCACTTTTAGATGGACAAAATGCCACAAAATTTATTGAGTGCGAAGATTTATGGGGCCAATTACCGGTCCAGTTTCCATTATTTAAACAGCAACTTACACAGGCTATAACGTTGATGCTAGCGCGCTTTCCTGTGGCCTGAAGTGAGTTAGTGGTTCCAGTAACTTATCGACTGTATTAACCCACAGTCATCCATGCATCACCACTTCATATTCTTCCGCACTTAAGTCTTTGTCTAGCGTATTATTAGACCTGTTGGCCAGATCTTTCATTGCCTTATTTATTTGTGCTACCAGCTTACGCATTGCGATCACTTCTTTAGTTCTTAGCCCATGAACATAGCGGTGGTGGTTTTTTCCAAAGGTTTGGTTAGTCGGCCCTGTAGAGGCCCCACCGTGGCGTTTGCATCGGCCATTACGAAGGTTGCCTTTATGCTTACACAAGCCCCCTGAGCGCGTTCTAGCCCCGCAGGCGGGCAAGGTGTTTAGGTCAAACCGATTGGCCGCCACATGGGCTTTATAGTCCTTTTTAAGCATTAACACCCACCCCCTCATACACACCAATCGCAGCCTGGCCACCGGCTTCAATATTGACCTTTTCAACAATGATTTTTTGTTGGCCTTTGCCTTTCATCCGTTCAAGCGTATTGATCTGGTCTATACCTAACCTCGATAATTTGGTGTATAGGTTGCCCAAGCTGTTGGTGGATTTAACCTGTGAGTAGTTACGATCTAATAGCTGTGCGCTTTTGCCTAAGGTAATGTGAGTCATGGCCAATTGTGTAGCTAGCATGAGTTCAAGCTGATTCTTTGGGTCGGACGCGGCTATGAGGGTGATTGCTTTATTAAACGCACTTTCTGTGTCCTCACCTTGAGTAGTAAGTAGGTTCATCAGGGGACTCATGATTGCGTTGATTACATCGGTGGCAATATCTTCTGCACCTATTTGTTTGACCAGCTTCATAATAGGGTCACTTTGCTTGGCTGCTACTATATGCTTAGCTTTGGTCGTGGCCATATAAAACCTCACTTACTGTATACCACTGCCTAAATGAACCTATAGGTATGGCTATTAATATATAGATGTACAGTTTCTGTACCCATGGACATAGTAAAAAGACCCTAATAGGGTACGGTTTCTGTACTAGTTGATTGCTCTTAAAAACACTTTGGGTACAGTTTTCGTACCCTTACGGTACAGTTTCTGTACTGGACGATCTAATTTTCTTGGCCACCCTTGCTGCCGTTCAAGTGAGAAGTTTCTTGGTGACGTACGTGTGGGTGATTCGTCAAGATGCTTCCCTAGGCATTCATTAATTGGCTCCCATGTTAAAGCGTACAATCCCGCTTTATTTCGGATGAATTGACCCTGCCTAGTAAGTATTATCAGTTCTGCCGCCAACAATTCTTGTATCGCTTTTGATAGTGTGGATTTTGAAGAAAATCCTCGCTCCTTCATCAGCGTCCAGGCAGGGCACAAGTCCCCATTGTTTCCACCTTTGAATTGGCAAGCCATCTCGATTAGTAACTTAACTGCGCTGCCATTTAGGTTAATGTAATCAGGGCACTCCATCACCACCCTAGGTATGCCAGCAAAACTGGCTTTTTGTTTATGTTTAGATCTAGCCATTAGCCACACCTTCCAGCAGGTCGGTTGGCAACATTTCGAAGCGACTGCATCATGCGGCATACTCCAGCAGGGGCAACGTGGGTACTACTGTTTCTGCGTAGCGTAAAACACTTGCTTTAGCCTTTTTGTAAGCTGCCTTGTGGTCTTGGCCTGTATTTAAAGCCTCTTTATACGCTGCGTTAGCGATTCCTTCGGCCACTGCCACTGCTGACCTTATCGCAGGTGGTAATTGCTTGCGTGAGCCTGTAGGGACTCTTAATGCTTTGTTAATCATACGCTCGAGGTTACTGTGGTGAACACTTTCAGCTACAGAACTACCATTAAGCCTCACCAATTGTGCCAAGTTGTCGTGGGCTTCCCTGTAATTGGGTAAGTAGTCTGTGACTGCGGCTAAGTTCTCTCTGAGTTCTGAGAAAGCCATGACTATGGCGAACTTCAAATCCACAGCGCGCTCCGTATTCTTGGAAAGCGTCACAATGAAATAACATTGGTTTTCGTTTAGGTACACAAGGCGCTCAGGCCTGCCTCTACTGCTGTTTAATTTCTCGGTTTCAAACCGAACAATACCCAAGGATTTTAACCGTTCGCTATACTTTTCTACTTGCTCGATAAGGTGGTTATGGCTCACCCCAAGACCACCAGCGATCAACCGTGAATCAATACGAGGTTCGTTACTTTTAGCCTTGGCGACTATCGCATTCTGTTTAGAAGCTATCATGCGGCCTTCTTCTCGTTTTCCCAAGCACTTACTTGAGCTGAGTTCCAGCGTACTAAATTAGCGCCAAAGTGTATTGGTGCTGGAAAGTCTCGCGTTTTAATCCATGCGTATATGGTTGTTTTGGTGACTTGGTATCTAGCCTCAAGCTCTTGGCGCCTAAGGTAGACAATATTGGACTGGTTTAAGCTGTTGTCGTGGTTTTGATTTGGCATAGCGCCCTCTGCGTTTCGTTAATGACACGGCTAGCATAGGGCGGCTGCTTCTGGTTAAGAATAGAGTAGTTTAAATGTTTTTTTTCGATAATTAATATCGAATATTTCCCAAATTATTTTTCGATGTAGTGGTCAAGAGCATAAATAAAATCCTCAGTAATAACTTTTTCGTAAAACGGCTTAAGTGTCTGAGCTATGAATGGTTCCCCTACGGCCTGAATGTCTTCATCACTGGAAAATAAAGCATCTAGAATACTTTTAGCACTTATAGTTCTGTTGTTTATGTCCCCCCAAAGTCTTAGGTCTGCGTATGGCAATATACGATACTTTTGAAGTTTATCTAGATCACTATCTGTAATGTGAGATTTCTTATTTTTAATACTAGTGTAATCTCTGGCGTGTTGAAGAAATCGGCTAAATTCGTTTTTAATATCTACATCAGAGCCTTTAAGATCGATCATAATTGGAACGGTGTTTAAACCTCTCGGATTATTATCTTTATAATATTTAATGATTGGAGTGCCAATATCATCCAACTCTCCATCTTTATTCAGTCCGTAGTGTTCTTCAAGATCTTGGGCCATATACCAAGCCCAGCCACATTTTATTGGTTGTACGAACCCAGGTAAACCAGAGGTGAAGCCAGGACGAAATCCTGTATTATGAGAAAGGTAATCCTTCTCTATAATGCTTTCAATGTCCTTAGCGGCTTGAGCAAGCACTTCCTTGCTAGACCATTCTGGCCTATGAAGATCCTCTAGTAATATTCTCGAAAACTCGTCTTGCGCGCGATCATCGTAATATGAACCGTGTTGATTTAACAACCAGTGGACTACAAATCTCCGTTCCAAAGGATAGGCCCAATTAGCAGCATTAAAACTCTCAGTAGCTTCGTAATTTTCAAGGCTAAACCATTCAGGTAAGTCAGAAATATGATAGATTTTTTTACCGCCCATAGCGCACCTCTGCGACCTACAAAAAAAAGATACTATGCCAGGGCAGATAGGTATGCCGCTTTTTCGGGGATCAGCCTAGACATAGTAAAACTGGTTAGTTGACGGCCCGTAAGCCGTGGCTGCCTTTAAGTTCTTCCATCGTACCGTTACTGGCGCTCTCAATACGTTCACTCCACCAGTCCATCATTATTCGTCGTTGATTGAAGTAATCAGTGCGGTTGTATGTGCGTCGTTGCTCGTTAGGGTCGAGGTGGTACAAGGCTGCCTCGATAACGTCAGATTTAAACCCTTCTTCGTTCAAGGTGCTGCTAGCCATTGTCCGCATTCCGTGGGCTGTTTGCTTGCCCTTTAATCCTGCTCGCTTCAAAGCGTTGTTTGCGGAGTCTGGGCCTGCCTTTTGTTGGCGATCACGTTGGTTAGGGAATACATATTCAAGATGACCACTAAACGGCTTCATTTGTTTGAGTATCGCTATGGCTTGGATAGTAAGTGGGATAACGTGGTCTTTTCGTTCTTCCCATTGTTTAGTAGTTCCGATCTTTTTCATGCGGCCTTTGGGTATTGTCCAGATATTGTTATCTAGGTCGATCTCTGCCCACTTAGAACCAGCCGCTTCATTTGGCCTTACCATCGTGTGTAGCTGCCATTCGATTAATAGTTGAGTTGGTATCGCCATGCTGGCGCTCGTGATTGCCTCCATTAATACAGGTAGGTCTTTAGGTTCTAGTGAAGGATTATGTGTGGTGCTTGGTGCTTTGAATTTTTTCTTAATGTGGGCTAGTGGGTTGTCTATGATAAATTCTTCATTGAGTGCGAAGGCCATAATTTCGTTGATGCGTTGGCATAGGCGTTTGACTAACTCTAACGAACCCTTGGCCTCAAGTGGTTTGATTACTGCCTCTACCAGCTTAGGCTTTAGCTCATTAATTGGACGCTTGCCTAGTTTGGGGAAGATATGGTTTTGTAATGAGTTCCAAATATCTTTAGCCGTCTCAGGATTGGCCTTTCCTTTTCTGCGTTTATCTTCCATCCATAGTTCCGCAACACGGCGAAACGTATTATTTTTTAATTGCTCGGACTTACGATCTTGCTCGTCACGAACCTCTAGTGGGTCTTTATTGTCGGCAAGCATGACTAGGCACTTGTCCCGATCGCTCTGTGCTTTTTTCAGGCTGGTGGCAGGGTAAATACCAAGTTGTATGGCGGTACGATCTTTGGTGTATGGCTTTGTGTACCTTAAAATCCATTCCTTTTTGCCACTCGGCATGATGCGTAACCCCATACCGCCCCCGTGAGATAATGTGTATTGCTTATCTTTGGGCTTAGCATGCTTACACTGGTTGTCTGTTAAGGGTTTCACTGTTTTTGGCATGGTCATTCTCCAGTGTTTTTGTGTACCAAAAAACTAGTTTTATGTGTCCGAAAGGCGGGTTTTTGGTACACAGATTTTTTCAACATAGTCTATTTTTTGGTACACAAGTCGGCTTCCACTATTCTGTGTACCAACCTGTGTACCAAAGAGTATCGGCTTCCCCGATACCGAAAATTACCGCATAGGAAAATAATATACCTATATATAGGGCTATACAAGGGGTTTGGGGGGTGGAATAGGTCTGGAAAGAACTGGGTAAAACAGGTGAATGGCGTCCCAGAGAGGAGTCGAACCTCCGGCCTGCCGCTTAGGAGGCGGCTGCTCTATCCAGCTGAGCTACTGGGACAGTGTAGGCGCGCATTCTAACAGTTTGAGTGTTTTATGGGTACTGTAAAGGCGCTGATTTTATCAAAAATCGCAACCTTTAAGCGAATGAAAAATACCGTAAAAAAATCATGCTAATCTAAATAAGAATGATTTGCATTACCAATAAAGATTGTTTATGATGCTCGTCATTAACTATATGGCAAGAGACAACCCATGAACAAAACACTTCTTTCTATCCTCGTAGCCACTAGCGTAACGCTAAGCGCCCAAACTCAAGCCGCTGATGTGGTAAACGTCTACTCAGCGCGCAAAGAAGCACTTATTAAACCACTATTAGATGAATTTAGTGCCAATACAGGCATCAAGGTTAACTTGATTACGGGCAAGGCCGACGCCTTACTCAAACGTTTACAGGTGGAAGGTAGTGCCAGCCCAGCCGACGTATTTATTACTGTAGATGCGGGCCGCTTACATCGAGCAAAAGCAGCGGGTGTGTTAAAGCCGATGTCTTTGCCTGCATTAGAGCAGCGTATTCCAGCGGCGCTACGGGACGCCGATGGTTATTGGTATGGCTTAACCTTGCGTGCAAGGCCGATTATTTATGCCAAAGATCGGGTTGATATCAACCAATTGTCCAGCTACGAAGCGCTCGCAGATAGTGTTTGGGATGGCAGACTGTGTTTGCGTTCGTCTCAATCGGTTTATAACCAGTCGTTGGTTGCAGCTAGCATCGATGCCATCGGTAAAGAAGCGACTCAAGATTGGTTGCAGAGTATGGTTGAAAACTTGGCTAAACCACCCGCCGGTGGTGATACCGATCAACTTAAAGCGGTGGCAGCAGGGGTGTGTGATGTCACCATTGCCAATACCTACTACTTAGGCCGCTTGATAAAAAGTGATAAAGCACCTGACCAAAAGGTGGCTAATCAATTGGCCGTGTTCTGGCCTAACCAGTCTGGCGCGGGCAGTTTGGGCCGTGGCGCCCATTTTAATGTGAGTGGCGCGGGGTTAACTAAGTACGGCAAACATCCTCAGCAAGCGCAGCAGTTGTTATCTTATTTGGCGTCCGATGTTGCGCAGCGTTGGTACGCAGACATTAATAATGAATACCCTGTGGTACCCGGTGTAGAAATATCAGCCACCTTGGCAAGCTTCGGAACCTATAAAATGGATCCGATTGCGCTACAAATTTTGGGTGAAAACAATCGCCAAGCGGTGCAGTTGATGGATCGAGCCGGTTGGCGTTAAGGTACCTTGAGAAGATGCTAAAACGTCATGGGTTAAGTGTTTTTGCGGTTACAGTGGCGGCGGTGTTGATGCTGCCTGTGCTGGTGATTCTAAGCTACCTGATAAAAGCCGACGGCGCTCTGTGGCAACACATGTTCGAAACAGTGTTGAACGACTATTTAGTTAATTCTTTATTGTTGTTAGTAGGCGTGGGTTCGGGCGTATTGTTATTAGGTGTCCCCACGGCTTGGCTGACCAGCATGTGCGACTTTCCTGGTCGCCGTTGGCTCAGTTGGGCGTTGTTATTACCTTTGGCTGTGCCTGCTTATATCATTGCTTATACGTATACTGGGTTGCTGGATTTTGCGGGGCCTGTACAAACATGGATTCGGGACACCACTGGCCTAGGTTATGGTGACTACTGGTTTTTTGAAATTCGCTCGTTAGGCGGCGCCATAGTGATGATGTCGTTAGTACTCTACCCTTATGTGTATTTAATGGCACGAGCCGCGTTTTTAGAACAGTCTGTAAGCAGCATAGAAGTGGGCTGCAGTTTAGGGTATTCCCGTTGGCGAGCGCTGTGGAAATTAGCGTTACCGATGGCAAGGCCAGCTATTGTGGCGGGCTTATCTTTGGCACTCATGGAAACTTTAGCCGATTACGGTACGGTTCAGTACTTTGGTGTGAGTACCTTTACTACCGGAATCTTTCGTACTTTTTATGGCTACGGCGATACCGCCGCGGCAGCTCAGTTGGCGGCCAGTTTATTGGCCTTTGTTATTTTATTGGTGATGCTCGAACGGTATTCACGGCGTCGAGCAAAGTATCATTCGGCGGCAGAATCTAGGGCACGAGCAGATCTAATTCCACTGACTGGAAACAAAGCACTGTTAGCATTGATCATCTGTTTGTTGCCACTAGGCTTCGGTTTTGTGATCCCCGCTAGTCAATTGTTATGGTGGGCAGTATTCGAAGCCGAACCGTTAGGCTGGGAATTTGTAAGCCTAGCTTGGAACTCGTTTAGTTTGGCTTTCTTAGCAGCCTTAGTAGCTGTGATTTTGGCTATTTTGTTGGCGTATGCGCAGCGCGCGCGGCCCATAAAACCCGTGCGTGGCGTATTGTCTCTGTCTGGCTTTGGATATGCCTTACCAGGCACCATTATTGCGATTGGTGTACTGATTCCACTGGCGTGGATTGATCATCGGATTATTGAGCTATTTGAAGGTTGGGGCTGGGACAGCCCAGGGTTGATCCTGTCGGGCAGTTTAATTGCCTTATTATTTGCTTACACCGTAAGGTTTCTAGCTGTAGCTCTGGGCAGTGTGCAAGCAGGCTTAGAAAAAATAAAGCCCAGTTTAGATTATGCCGGCCGCTCTATGGGACATAGCCCGTTGGCCATTTTGCGTAAAATTCACGTGCCACTTATGCGTAGTTCGGTGCTTACGGCGGTGTTGATTGTATTTGTAGATGTACTTAAAGAGCTGCCCGCCACCTTAATATTGCGCCCGTTTAACTTTAATACTATGGCTGTACGAGCCTACGAATTAGCGTCTGATGAACGCTTAGTGGATGCTGCGCCAGCCTCTATTATGATTGTACTGGTAGGCTTGATTCCGGTTTTGTTATTACATGAATCCATTGCGCGTCGCCGTCCACAGTAGCGTGGGAGAAAAATTATGACCATGACATTTGATAATTCTAAGCAGCATTTGTTAATTGATAAAGTGACTATAGCCTATGGCTCACAAGCCATAGTACACGACGTAAGCTTGGCTGTAGGCATGGGCGAAATTGGCTGCTTGTTAGGCCCTAGTGGCTGTGGTAAATCAACCTTGTTGCGCGGCATTGCAGGCTTTGTACCTTTGCAATCGGGCAGCATTAGTTTGTCGGGTAAAACGCTGGCAAAAGACGATTTTTGTTTAGCCGCAGAAACCCGCAATGTGGGTATGGTGTTTCAAGATGTGGCGTTATTTCCACACATGACTATTGCCGCCAACGTGGCGTTTGGTTTGCAACATTGGCCTAAGTCGGAGCAGGTGCAGCGGGTAGAAGAACTATTGGACTTGGTAGGGCTTGGTGGTTATCAAGAGCGCTATCCTCATGCTTTGTCCGGTGGCCAACAGCAACGTGTGGCGCTGGCGCGTGCTATGGCGCCTAAACCGAGCTTATTGTTATTGGATGAACCTTTTTCGGGTTTAGATGCAATGTTGCGCGAAGAGTTGGTGCCCGAAGTAGGCGCTATTTTGCGCCAAGAACAAATTTCAGGCCTGTTGGTGACCCATGATCAAACAGAAGCCTTTACCATGGCGGATCATGTGGCTGTGATGAATCAAGGGCGCATTGAACAATGGGATACGGCCTATAATATTTACCACAAACCCGATGGTCGGTTTGTGGCCGACTTTATTGGCGAAGGTGACTTTTTGGCGTGTAAGGTAGCCAGTGATACCTGTGTGGAATCACCCATTGGCCACCTGTGTAGTGAGCGCCCTCACGGTTTTAGCGCTGGCCAAGAGGCTGAGGTTTTTATACGGCCAGATGATGTATTGCACCTAGATGACAGCCCTATTACCGGCCGCATTATCAGCAAGCGTTTTAGAGGTACTCACTTTTTGTACCGCGTGTTAGTGGCAGGCAACCAAACCCTATCGTGTTTTGCCGACTCCCATCACAATCATGAGATTGGTGAAGAAATTGGCATCAAGCTGTCGCTCGATCATTTGATGCTGTTTTAAGCAAAGCGCATGGACAAATCAATGGCGCGACAGTCTTTGGTTAAGGCTCCAATAGAAATATAATCCACCCCAGTTTCTGCAATGGGGCGCAGGGTTTGTTCGGTGATGCCGCCTGAGGCTTCTAGTTCGGCACGGCCGGCGGCCAAGGCCACAGAATCGCGCATTTCGCGCAAGGTAAAGTTGTCTAGCATAATGCGGTCTGCGCCTGCATCTAAGGCCTGCTGTAGTTCGTCCATAGACTCCACTTCAACTTCCACAGGCTTGTTGGCTTCTTGCAAGCGAGCAGTGCTAACGGCTGCAGCAATGCCACCGCAGGCGGCTATGTGGTTCTCTTTAATCAAAAACGCATCATATAAACCAATGCGGTGGTTATAACAGTGGCCACAAGCTACGGCGTATTTTTGGGCTTTGCGTAAACCTGGGATGGTTTTTCTGGTATCAAGCAGCTTCACTTTGGTGTCTGCCACTAAACTGGCGTAATAATGAGCAATGGACGCAGTGCCCGACAAACACTGTAAAAAATTCAGGGCGCAACGTTCAAAGGTGAGTAAGCTGCGGGCGTTGCCATGGGCTTGAAACAACAGTTGGTTAGCTTCGGCCATTTGGCCATCGGCCACCATCCAATCGATGGTAATAGTCGCATCAACCTGACGAGCCACTTCGTTAACCCAATCTACGCCACAAATGATGGCATCTTCACGGGTAATAATACCTGCAGATGCCTGCTCGTTAGCGGGGATAAGGCGGGCAGTGATATCGCCGTCGCCCATATCTTCAAGTAAAGCTGCAGTCACGTTGGCTTGTAGGTCTGCCTTGAGGTATTGGAGATGAAGAAGGTCGATCATGAGGGCTTGTTCCGCGAAAACGTATGAGGCGTAGTATGAGCGCCATGATATCACAGCTGCCTAAGCAAATAACAAACCTCAAAGAACAAAGGTGAGGGTTAAGGGGATGCTGATTAGGGCCATTAAGTTGCCAATAAGTACAATGGATGCAACCCGTTTGGGCTCTTGTTGGAATTGCTCGGCGACCATGTAATTGAGTACCGCAGGGGGCAGCGCACCAAACACAATTAGTACTGCATATTGCTCATTGGGTAATTGTAATATTTGCTGCACGCCAACGGCGACGATAATGCCAGAAAGCGGGCACAAGATGGCGCCCACAAGGCCTATTTTCCACTCATTAAACTCAATGCTGGTAAGGCGAATGCCTAGGGTAAATAGCATTAAGGGAATGCAAATTTGCCCCAACATATCAATAGGTATATGTACACTACTGGGTAACCCTATGCCGGTAACGGCAAAGGCACAGCCTGCTATGGTGGCTAACATAACCGGTTGCTGTAGTAGGCTGATGAGTCGCATTTTGGGGTTGATCATAAACACCCCCAAACTAAAATGTAGGGTCATTTCCACAATAAAAAATACCACGGCAATGGCTAAAAAATCATCTCCAAAGGCCAGTAATATAAGTGGAATGCCCATATTGCCAACATTGTTGAACATCATGGGAGGCAAAAACGTTTTGCTGGACCAAGGTAATGCGGCAACCACAGGCCATAGCATTAAACCTGAGCCTAGCACGACCACTGCTGCTGCCAATGCTATGGGCCCAAGGTGACCTATAGGTACCGATTGGTCGGCGAGCACCACAAAGACCAAAAGAGGCACAAAAACCTCCATGTTTATTTGATTGATCAGCTTAAGGTCGGGCTTGCGCCAACGGCCATAACCGTAACCAATGGCGCATATAGCCACCAGAGGAAACACGGTGGCGAAAACTCTCTCTAAAATGCTCTGATCCATGAGTTCCTATATTGCAATGACAATAGTGACGATTAATGGCTCAAATTATAAAGGTTAGACGTTAGTCTGGTCCACTGCCATAGGCTACTGCGGATAACCATAAGCTCACTTCTGGCCAGGCGAACAGCGCAAATATACTGATTAGCTGCAACACAATGAAAGGTGCTACGCCTTTCTATATGTCCGTTAACTTGACCATTGATGTGGATTGGAGGTACTTTGTAAGCCATATATAAATTGGTAATACCAATAAAGAAGGTAATATGGCGTATCAAAGGGTAAAACAGCCGAAAATATCCGATGTAATCATGGGGCAGTTAGAATCCATGATCTTGGAGGGGAGTCTAAAACCAGGCCAGCAGTTACTGCCAGAGCGGGAGCTTGCGCATCAGTTTGAAGTGTCGCGACCATCGTTGCGAGAAGCGTTACAAAAATTATCCGCGCGTGGGCTCATTGTTAGCCGTCAGGGTGGTGGGTCTTTTGTATCTGAAAATATCGGTAGTAGTATGGTAGACCCACTTACCGAATTGTTTTCCACCCACCCAGAGGCGCAGTATGATTTATTGGAATTCCGCCATGCCTTAGAGGGAGTTTCGGCTTATTACGCCGCCATGCGTTGCACGGAGGCCGATAAGAGCCGCTTGCAGGAGTGTTATGTTTGCTTGCAAGCGGCGCATGATGAAAAGTTGTTTGAGCAAGAAACACGTGCTGATGCAGACTTTCATTTAGCAATTGCTGAGGCATCACACAACGCGGTGCTGCTGCACACTATGAGATCGCTGTTTACGCTGTTACATAAAAACATTTATGCTAACTTAGAAAGTGTTTACCCCAAACGAGACACCCGCGAACGCATCCATGATCAGCACAAGGTGTTGTTAGACGCTATTGTTGTGGGTGATCCGGAAATGGCACGTAATGCGGCCCATGACCACTTGGCGTTTGTAGAAGAGGCAATTATTGAGCAGGGTAAGGAGTCGACGCGCTTAGAGCGCGCAATGCGACGCTCTAGTAACTAACAATATTTGTAAATTATTTACCTTTATCTCTTCTGGAGGTTTTTTTATGGCAATTAAAAGACCTTTGATGTAGTATTACTACATATTATTTATAAGGGCTCTGCCGATGGCAGGGCCTTTCTCGTATTCGGACAGGGGAATAGCGTGTTGCAGTCACATTCAGATATCGATCCAATCGAAACTCAAGAGTGGTTAGATGCTTTGGCATCGGTCATTAAGAACGAGGGCCCAGAGCGGGCTCGGTTTATTCTTTCTCAATTGGGAGAACAGGCGCGTTTGAAAGGTGCTCAGTTAGATAATCGTCTTACCACACCTTACGTTAATACCATTGCGCCGAAAGACGAGCAGCACATGCCCGGTGATTTATTCATGGAGCGCCGTATTCGTTCTTTGATTCGTTGGAATGCCATGGCCATGGTGATGCGTGCTAATGATAATGACGATGGGTTAGGCGGCCATATTGCTAGCTTTTCGTCATCGGCAACCTTGTATGATGTGGGTTTCAACTATTTTTTCCGCGGCAATACCGACCAGCAAGAAGGCGACTTAATCTTCTTCCAGGGCCACATCTCTCCTGGTATTTACGCTCGGTCTTATTTAGAAGGTCGTTTAACCGATGAGCAGATGGATCACTTCCGTCGTGAAGTGGATGGTAATGGCTTATCGTCTTATCCGCACCCTTGGTTGATGCCGGATTATTGGCAGTTTCCAACCGTTTCAATGGGGCTGGGCCCGTTGCAGGCGATTCACCAAGCGCACATTATGCGTTATCAGCAACAACGTGGTTTGGTTGAAAATGGTGATCGTAAGGTGTGGGCTTTCTTGGGTGACGGCGAGTGTGATGAACCGGAATCTTTGGGTTGCATCTCCTTGGCTGGACGCGAAAAGTTAGATAACCTCATCTTTGTGATTAACTGTAACTTGCAACGCTTAGATGGCCCAGTACGTGGCAATGGCAAAGTTGTACAGGAGCTCGAAGGTATCTTTAAGGGGGCCGGTTGGCACGTAATCAAGGTGCTTTGGGGTCGTCATTGGGACCCGTTGCTGGAGCGTGATACCCATGGCTTATTGCAGCAGCGTATGAACGAAGTGGTCGATGGTGAATTGCAGAACTATAAGGCCATGGGCGGCGCTTATACACGTGAGCATTTCTTCGGCAAGTATCCTGAACTGTTAGCCATCGTGGCAGACTATACAGACGAAGACATCATGAAGCTCAACCGTGGCGGTCACGATCCTTATAAGGTGTATGCAGCATATCACGAAGCGGTAAACACCCAAGGCAAGCCGACCGTTATTTTGGCCCAAACTGTAAAAGGTTACGGCATGGGCAAATCGGGTGAGGCTAAAAACCCAACCCATTCGCTTAAAAAGCTAGATATGGACGAAATGGAAAGTTTCTGTCAGCGTTTTAATATTCCACTGACCAGTGAACAGATCAAAACTGTGCCTTATTATCGTCCGGCCTCCGATACGCCAGAGATGAAATACATGCGCGAGCGCCGAGCAGCTTTGGGTGGTGCAGTACCTAGCCGACGTAATGACTTTGAATCCCTTAAGGTGCCAGCCTTGGAAGCGATGGGTGGGCAGCTTAAATCTAGTGGCAAACGTGAAATCTCGACAACCATGTCGTTTGTACGCACCTTGACTACGCTAGTTAAAGACCAAGAAATTGGTAAGCGAGTGGTGCCGATCGTGCCCGATGAAGCGCGTACCTTTGGTATGGAAGGCATGTTCCGCCAGCTTGGTATTTATACCGCTGAAGGGCAGAAATATGTGCCACATGACGCCGACCAAGTAATGTACTACCGTGAAGATCAGGCTGGACAAATCTTAGAAGAAGGCATCAACGAAGCAGGGGCAATGGCGGCTTGGTTGGCTTGCGCAACGTCGTACAGCAACAACAACTACGCCATGGTGCCGTTTTACATTTTCTATTCGATGTTTGGTTTCCAGCGTATTGGTGATTTGGCTTGGGCCGCTGGCGATAGCCAGGCGCGTGGTTTCCTTATAGGCGGCACCGCGGGGCGCACTACCCTCAACGGAGAAGGTTTGCAGCACGAAGATGGCCACAGTCATATTATGGGAAATCTCATTCCCAATTGTGTGACCTACGACCCAACCTATGCTTACGAGTTAACCGTTATCATTCAAGATGGTCTGCGCCGTATGTATGACCTAAAAGAGAACAAGTTTTACTATATTACGGTGATGAACGAGAACTATGTTCAGCCCGAAATGCCGATTGGCTGTGAGGCCGGTATCGTTAAGGGCATGTACTTACTCAAGGAAGTTAAACCCAAAGCCAAGAAGCGGGTGCAGCTGCTAGGCAGTGGTACTATTTTAAGAGAAGTGGAAGCGGCGGCGCAGATCTTGGCCGACGACTTTGATGTTGGCGCTGACGTATGGAGTGCGACCAGCTTTAACGAGTTGGGCCGCGACGCGCAAGATGTGGGTCGTTGGAATATGTTGCACCCAGAAGAAGAGCCTAAGCAGTGTTATGTGCAGCAGTGTTTGGCTGGCCAAGTAGGCCCGGTGGTGGCAGCAACAGATTATGTAAAGGCGTTTGCAGAGCAGATTCGAGAATTTGTACCTGCCAATTACAAAGTGCTTGGTACCGACGGTTATGGTCGTAGCGATAGTCGTGAAAAACTACGAGAGTTCTTTGAAGTCAATCGTTATTACGTTGTGGTTGCGGCACTTAAAGCGCTGGCCGAAGACGGCACCATTAAGGTTAGTGAGGTGTCGCTCGCCATTAAAAAGTTCAATATCGACAGTAATAAGCCTAACCCGGTTCACCTGTAAGCTGCTGACGAAAAGAGGACAGACAACATGGCAACATCAAACATGACCATCCCTGATTTGGGCGGCGCAGAAAACGTAGAAGTTATTGAAGTTTGTGTCGCTGTTGGCGATGCAGTTAGTGATGGCGATTCAATTGTAGTAGTTGAAACAGATAAAGCGTCAATGGAAATACCGGCCACTGGTGCAGGCGTGATCACGGCCATCAATTTGAAAGAAGGTGACACCTGTAATACTGGTGATCCTATGATTGTGGTGGAGGTTTCCGGTGCCAGTGGTGCAGCAGAAGAGGCGCCCTCGGTTGCAGTAGAGGTGGCTGTTGCGGAGGTGGCGAAACCGGTGCAACAAGAAGTGCCTGTCGTAGCCGCGGCTAAGGCCGAAATTACCGAACAAATTGCGGCTGTGCCCGATCTAGGTGGAGCAAGCGACGTTGAAGTGATTGAAGTATCGGTCAAGGTAGGTGATGAGGTTGCCGAAGGTGACACTCTGGTGGTGCTGGAGACCGATAAGGCGTCTATGGAAATACCGGCACCTTTTGCTGGCACCGTGGTAGAGGTTAAGGTGGGCGAGGGTAGTAGTGTTAATGTTGGTGATGCACTCGCTTTGATGAAGACCGAATTAGTGATTCAGGCAGTTGCTGAGGATGCGGCTCCTGTGCCGGCACCGGTTGAGTCAGTTGTAAAACCGCAGGTAACGGCCCCCGCGCCAGCCATAGCGCCAGTTGTGGTGGCCCCACAGCCAGACAATTCCGGTCAAAGTAAGGTTCATGCGGGTCCCGCAGTGCGCATGTTGGCTAGGGAGTTGGGGGTTGAGTTGGCAGGCATTGCTGGCACGGGCCCCAAAGACAGAGTATTAAAAGAAGACGTGCAGGCGTTTGTTAAGCTAAGTTTGCAGCGCGCCCCTGCGGCAATAGCTCAAGGGCAAGGTATTGAGCAGCCGCCAGCAATCGATTTTAGCCAGTTTGGTGAAGTTGATAAGATTAAGATGAGTAAGATACAGCGAATTACCGCCAAAAACATGACGCGCAGCTGGCTCAACGTGCCCCACGTCACTCAGTTTGATCATGCCGACATTACCGAGCTAGAGGTCTTTCGTAAGGGGCTTAAGGCTGAGGCTGAGCAAAAGGGCACCAAGGTAACGCCGTTACCGTTTATGCTCAAAGCCTGCGCTATGGCGTTGCGCCAGTTCCCTCAGTTTAATGTGTCGTTGGATAACGACGGCGAACACATGATTCAAAAACATTACGTCAATATTGGCGTGGCTGTCGATACGCCAGCAGGTCTAGTGGTGCCGGTTATCCGTGACGTTGATAAGAAGTCCATTTGGGACTTGTCGGCTGAAGTGATTGAGATGGGCGCCAAGGCTAAAAGCAAAAAGCTGATGCCGGCCGACATGCAGGGTGGCTGCTTTACCATCTCCAGTTTGGGTAGTATCGGCGGTACGGCGTTTACGCCTATCGTTAATACCCCCGAGGTGGCTATTTTAGGTGTTTCTAAAGCGGAGATGCAGCCGCGTTGGGATGGTGCTCAGTTTGAGCCGCGCTTAATGATGCCCTTATGTTTGTCCTATGATCATAGGGCAGTTAATGGCGCGGATGCTGCTCGATTTACTCAATACTTAGCAAAAGTGCTGGGCGATATTCGCCATTTGGTGATGTGAAAGGTACAGGTGATATAACGATTTAAAAAAAGACGTGAAAAGCGTCTTTTTTTATGTGTTTTTATTAGCTAAGTGCTTGCGCTTTAATCTGATGTGTCTATAATACGCCCCTCGGTTGAGCAGACAGCTTCGCAGCAGAACACTCAATCGACCGCTCTTTAACAATTTAATCAAGTAATTCGTGTGGGCGTT
>CBDUDU010000042.1:0-18905 GCA_965366045.1 uncultured Oceanospirillaceae bacterium | reverse complement strand
AACTTTGTTCGTAACATCATCGCTAAAGATGTAAGAAAGGGCAATAATGATGGCCAAGTCGTGACCCGTTTTCCACCTGAGCCAAATGGCTATTTACACGTCGGTCACGCCACTTCGATTTGTTTGAATTTCGGTATGGCGCAAGAGTTTGAAGGTCAATGCAACTTGCGTTTTGACGATACTAACCCAGAAAAAGAGAGTGACGAGTACATTCAAGCGATCAAGCGCGATATTGAATGGCTTGGTTTTGAGTGGGGCGACAAAGAGTGTTATGCCTCCAACTATTTTGACCAGTTACATACTTTTGCCGTAGAACTCATCAACAAAGGCTTAGCTTACGTGTGCGACTTAAGCCCAGACCAAGCCCGTGAATATCGTGGTAACTTGACTGAACCGGGTAAAAACAGTCCCTTTCGTGAGCGCAGTGTCGCAGAAAGTTTAGACCTGTTTGAGCGTATGCGTGCAGGCGAGTTTGCCGATGGTGAACGGGTATTGCGCGCCAGAATAGACATGGCGTCTCCTAACATGAATTTACGTGACCCCATTATTTACCGCATTCGTCATATTGAACATCATCAAACAGGCAATACATGGTGCATTTACCCCATGTATGACTTCACCCATGGTTTATCTGACGCACTGGAATTGGTCACACATTCTGTATGCACCTTGGAGTTTGAAGATCATCGACCGCTGTACGACTGGTTTATCGATAATGTAACCTTGCCTAGTGGCAAGCGCCGCCCGCGGCAGTACGAATTTGCACGTTTGGAATTGAACTACACCATCACCAGCAAACGTAAGTTAAAGCAATTAGTCGATTTAGGCACGGTTACCGCGTGGGACGACCCACGTATGCCCACCATCTCTGGCATGCGCCGTCGTGGTTATACCCCGGATTCCTTGCGTAACTTCTGTGCCGCAACGCCCGTTGCCCGCAGTAAAGGCATTACCGACTTTAGCCGTTTAGAGTCTAGTGTGCGTGATGATTTAGACTCCTCTGCGTCGCGCGCTATGTGTGTATTACGTCCACTCAAAGTGACCATTTCTAACTGGCCCGCAGGCCATACGGAAGCACTAACAGTGCCAAAACACCCCAAGGACGACACCATGGGCGAACGCCAGTTAGTAATGTCCAAACAGGTGTTTATCGATCAGCAAGACTTTGCAGAACAGCCAGAAGGCAAATGGAAGCGCCTTGCACCAGAACAGTCCGTACGCTTGCGGGGCGGTTATGTCATCACCTGTGAGCAGGTGATTAAAGATGTTGCCGGAGAAGTGGTGGAGCTAGTGTGCCGCTATGACGAAAATACATTGGGCACCAAGCCAGCAGGCTATAAACCAAACGGTGTTGTGCATTGGGTAAGCGCAGAAGCGCATCAAGTGGTTAATGTGCGCTTATACGACCGTCTATTTAATCATGCCAATCCAGATGGTGACAAAGACGTTGATTTCATGACCCACGTCAATCCAAACAACCTGCTTCTTATTGAAGGCGCTCTTGCTGAGCCGTCATTAGCGAGCGCGCAAGACGGCGATCGTTTCCAATTTGAACGGGAAGGTTACTTTTGTGTCGATAAAGATTCCACCAACCAACGTTTAGTATTTAACCGTACCGTCACTTTACGTGATTCATGGGCCAAGAAAGGTTAATCAGCAAACATGTTACAACTACATAACACCCTAACGAACAATAAAGTTCCTTTTACACCTATTGAGCCAGGAAAAATACGCATGTATGTGTGTGGTAATACGGTTTACGACTATTGCCATATTGGCCATGCACGGGCAATGGTGGCATTTGACGTGATTACTCGATATCTGCGTCATGCTGGCTACGCTGTCGAATATGTTCGCAATATTACCGATGTTGATGACAAAATCATCAAAAGGGCAGCCGAAAACGGTGAAACCTGTGATCAGTTGACGCAGCGGTTTATCGACGCACAGCACGAAGATGAAAGAAGTTTGAATATTCTTCCACCTGACCAAGAGCCACGTGCTACAGCTTACATGAGTGATATTATAGACATGGTGAAAACCCTTATCGATAAAGGGTTTGCCTATGCGGCCGACAATGGCGATGTGTACTACCGCGTAGAAAAGTTTGAAACCTATGGTCAGCTGACAAATCGGAAATTAGAAGATATGCGTGCGGGTGCCCGTGTAGACGTTAATGACGTTAAAGAGAATCCGTTTGATTTTGTGCTATGGAAAGCAGCAAAAGCAGGCGAAGTCTCTTGGTCATCTCCCTGGGGGGAGGGGCGCCCAGGTTGGCATATTGAATGTTCTGCTATGACCAAGTGCTGCCTTGGCAACCACTTCGACATCCATGGTGGTGGTCCGGATTTGCCATTTCCGCATCATGAGAACGAAATAGCGCAGTCAGAGGCTGCTAACGGAGAAACTTTCGTTAACTACTGGCTGCATGCCGGCGCCGTGAGGGTGAATAAAGAGAAGATGTCTAAGTCCTTAGGCAACTTTTTTACCATTCGCGAAGTGTTGGCTAAGTATCCAGCAGAAACCATACGTTACTTGCTAACATCCAGCCACTACCGCAGCCAAATTGATTATGCAGAAGACGCCTTGGTAGAAGCTCAAAGTGCCTTGGATCGCTTGTATACGGCAATGGATCAGCTTGCCCTTGGGGCTGACGTGAGTCTTGCAGGGCCTTATCTAGAGCGTTTTAACGCTGCCATGGATGATGACTTTAATACCCGTGAAGCCATTGCCGTGTTATTCGATATGGCTCGCGAAGTGAACCGTTTGAAACGTGACGCTGATGCTGGCGCAGCCAAACTGGCCAGCCAAATGCGCGGATTGGGTAACATCTTAGGTTTGTTAGAAATGGACCCGCAATCCTATCTCAAAGGAGAGGCTGGTGAAGGTGACTTATCCGACGCTGCAATCGACGCCTTGGTCGCTCAACGCAACGAGGCTAAAACAAACCGTGACTTTGCCTTGTCTGACCAAATTCGTGACCAGTTAAAAGACGCTGGCGTGGTATTAGAAGACAGCAAAGAAGGTGTGCGTTGGAAGCGAGAGTCGTAATTATTAAGAGTTTGGTTTTATTAAGAAAAAACCAAAAAATAAACTTGACGAAGTAGAGGAGCAGCTATATTATACGCACCTCTTCAACGGCACCGCCACTAGGCAGTAGTCATTGAGAAGATGTCGGGGTATAGCGCAGTCTGGTAGCGCGCCTGCTTTGGGAGCAGGATGTCGGGAGTTCGAATCTCTCTACCCCGACCATTATTTACCGCAGTAACATGCGCCCTTAGCTCAGTTGGATAGAGCAACGGCCTTCTAAGCCGTAGGTCGCGGGTTCGAATCCTGCAGGGCGTGCCAACGTCGTGAAGGTTAGAGGTTTGGTAAATAACAGATGTAGTGTTGTATTGGTGGGCGTAGCTCAGTTGGTAGAGCCCCGGATTGTGATTCCGGTGGTCGTGGGTTCGAACCCCATCGTCCACCCCATTACATTGAAGTAAAGAAGTACGATGAACACAGGTCTAGCCTGAGTTGATTAAGCGGACGTGGTGAAATTGGTAGACACGCTGGATTTAGGTTCCAGTGCCGCAAGGTGTGAGAGTTCGAGTCTCTCCGTCCGCACCATTCATAAGACCCAAGCGGTTAATATACATTCGTTTTTCCTTTTAGGAGGCCGTATCGTAGTCAAAATCGTAGTAACTTCTTACCCTCAATATACCTTCGTTTAAGACAGTATTTATTACTTTCAAAAGACGATTCCCGTTGATATTCAACACCATTACACATCCAAACGCATCTCCTTTAGTCTGCGAACGAGATCTAGGTGTAGTGGTCAAGTAATGCTGAGACAGCTGCTAAGGTTATCGCATCTAAGCTCCATTCTATTGATTGCGCCCTTTTCTTAATTAACCTATCGGCTCCAACCACTTTTTTAGGTGTTTACGAGCGAATAATCCTTTTCAAAGAACTCTGATGTAGGTTGCCTCTGCTTTAATTGTGGTAGGCCGCCGCTATGTTAATTCGGCCTAACACATGCACTTGCCTCATTAACTAAAAAGTTACTTGTTGGTGAGGGGATTTGAAAAGGACGATTATATAGCAGTAAACATAATTAATAGCTAAAGTGAAATGTATCTAGACGCGCTTGTGCTACGTCATAAACTTCCTGATAACGTATTGGATTTTGATTAATTAAATCCACACTTGAATCCCCAAGACCCTTAGCATAATCGATCCACTTTCGCATTATAAGAAGGTCGCTTAGGTTCAAACCCGAAAGGCTTGGCCTTAAATTTTTCTTGGGGTGTATGGGGTTTTTTATATCATAGTCTTCTTCAATAATCTTCCAATCTTCATTATAATCCATTAATTGAGGGCCAGAGTTATTGATTTCTTTATAATTAGGGAAAGAAATGGGATATTCCGAACAGCCTCTTTTTACCGTAGAGGATAGTCCTGATCCAATGCGTTGTTTGACGACCATATCGAGAGACTTAGCAACTTGGTTAGCTTGTTTTAGCCCAGAACAGTAAATGAGTCCTTTATAAAACCCAGGAATTTCTGGTCTCAACTCGACCATACACTTACGAGTATTATTTCCATTAAGCTCTAATTCATCAAAAATCAAAAATATCTTCATTAGCTCGATTATAGATCTAGGCTCAATTTGAACCTTGTAACAACCAAAACAAAACTCAGGAATAACATCATGTGTATTAAAGATCGAAATGTGTCTTTTACAATTCAAGTCAACTGAATTATTCCGATAAGTCTGGCTTAGTTGAGTTGTAAGTTCTAAGCCCTGACTAGTCATATAGTTTGAGGACGTGGAAAATAAGTCAACAACTTGACCGTCACTGATGGTGTTGGAAGCGTTACCTTTTACACCAATTTTTCGAATTGCTTTGTTAACCCTAACTATCAGATTCGAATGTTCTTTTCGGGGAGTATAGGTGCTTAGCAAAGTAACCAGATTTGTTTTCGCTTCAGCATAATCAGGCTTAATCTTTAGAGCCATGTTGTAGTTGTCGACAGCCGCCTCTAGGTCACCCTTATCATTTAGGGTATTGCCTATGTTGTTATAGGGCTCAGCATAGTCAGGTTTCATTTTTAGCGCCTGCCTATAGCTGTCTATAGCGGCTTCTGTGTCACCCTTATTGCTCAAGGCAATGCCCATGTTATTATAGGCCTCAGGGTAGCGAGGGTTGATCAGCACCGCCTTGTTGTAGCTGTCTATAGCTGCATTTAAGTCACCTTTTTGATTCAATTCAACACCCAAATTGTTATAAGCCTCTGCATAGTCTGGTTTAATCTTTAATGCCTGTTTGTAGCTGTCTATAGCAGCCTCTGTGTCACCCTTATGGCCCAGGGCAATACCCATGTTGAAATAGGATTCAGTGTAGTCAGGTTTAATCTTTAGGGCCTTTTTGTAGTTCGCTATAGCGGCATCAAACTGCCTTAAACCAACATTGGCAGCCCCAGCAATATTGTAGAGGACGACTGAATTTGGGAACCTCTTCAACATTTGACTGGACTCAAGCAAAGCTTGCCGCAGCTGTCCATGAGTATAGAGGTTGATGATAGACTGCAGCTGTTCTATGGAAGGGTCTTTGAGTGCTCCTGTGGAGTCCCTAGGTAATGCTTGTAGAGCGACTAGCGAAGCCTTATTCTTTGGAAACTTTTGTAGAATGTCTTGATAAATATTCTTGCCTTCTTCGAGATGTCCATCTTTTAATTTTCGCCTCGCTAGTTTTAAAGCTTTATCAAGTTTGATAGTATCTAGGATGCTGGTTTTGGCAGAACTAGACCCTTTCGACCCCATCGTGTTGGCCTTATTTGCCTTCAAGCCTTGCTGAGTGAGTTGTTGTTCTAACTGATCCAAAGCCTCACCTTTGCCCCCTTTATGTCTAGCCTCAGCTAACACCGCTTGTGCTTCGCCTGAGCGACCTAGTTTGATCAACGCATGGATATAGCTCAGCCAGAATTGACCTATGCTTGCATTAGCTTTTGAGGCTGCTTTAAAGAAGGGTAGCGCCTCTTGTATCTTGCCAACGCCAACAGCCAGCACACCCATATTATGGTTAGCATCAGGATGCTTGGGTTGGCCCTTAAGAATAGCAGTATAAAGCCTCTCGGCTTCTTGAAGCTGACCAGCTTTATGCGCTTCAACACCCTTCTTTAGGGCTTCTGTTGCTGTCAGTTCCATAAATCAGTCCATAACGTATTTGTTGCTGTGATACTAACATTGAGGTACATCTATTTAAAGGTTATTTGGATAACAGCTTGCGCGCGTTTGCACCACTTAAAAAGCCTTTGAAGCCCTTTGCCTGTCTACATACAAGATAACCTTAGCTATCTTTTATGTAAATTTCACAGGCATCCCAAATATCCCTCTGATGTGTCTAGGAGTCTGAATATATTTACCACTGTTAGTCTTAAGGGGTCCCCCATGCCTTAGCTGTGGGATTAGAGGGGGTAGTCTGCTCTACATACAGAGCCGTAGTCATTATCGTAGTAACTTTCTGTCCTTTGACAGTGAACTAGACATACTTTAGAGTCAGTGTTTTAGGCATGTAGTTAATCAATTAAGGCTCTAATACAGCAATGAACTAGCTGAGAGTCTAGTCTGAGCAGTGAGCAACGCGAACTGTGACCAAGTGGAGCGAAGCGGAACGACTCTCCGTCCGCACCATTCTAAGCCCTCAGGGCGACTTAACATGTTGTTATACATACGATTTCTCTAAAGAAGAGCAGCGTGGTAGACAATATGGTAGACACTTTTCCTAAATACACTTATACCAAATCTGGTACATACTACTTTTCTAAAACTGTACCTCGTGATTTAAAACCTCACTATACCCGTAGTCGGATTATCATCTGTCTAAAGACTAAATCAGCTAAACAAGCCGAGTTATCGTCTAAATTTATTCTCCATAAGTTAGAAAACTACTGGTTAGGCCTTCGATTAACGCAATTCGACATTCCAGCCCAGCATTTATTACGCTCAGATCCGACTAAAGCATCTGATGCACCAACTCTTAAAGAAGCACTCGATGTCTACCTCAAGACAAAGGCAGAAGGGCGCTCAGACTATTTCATTACGACAGCTCACAGAAACATTGATTATGTTATTAAGTGTCTAGGCTGTAGGTCCATCGATCAATACACCTCAGCTGATGCTGCAAAGTATCGTGATTGGTTGGTTGAGAAAGGTTTAGCTAGTAGCTCCGTTAAGAGGGTGTTTAGTTCTGTCAAAGCCATAGTTAACTTAGCTATCAACGAATTAGGCATAGAGTCTAAGAATCCCTTTGCAGGTGTCTATTTGGCCTCTAGAGGCGATGCAAAGAAACGCAGGCCCTTGTCCAATAAATCATTAAAACACCTTCAAAAGGCCTGTATGGAGGCTGATGACGACCTTAGATGGTTGATAGCATTGATAAGTGATACAGGGATGAGGTTGTCTGAAGCAGCAGGCCTTCACGTCGATGATATCGTTTTAGGTGAAGTGCCTTACGTCTCTATAAAACCTCACGCTTGGAGGTCATTAAAGACATTTAGTAGTGAGAGAAAGATACCGCTAGTAGGTGCTTAGTTGTGGGCTGCTCAGCGTATCAAATTAGCTTCTGATAGCTTCTGCTTTCCACGCTACGTAGATGGTGTTAAGTGCAATAGTAACTCTGCCAGTGCTGCACTCAATAAGTGGCTAAAGAGATCAACAAGGCAGGATGTGGTCATTCACGGTCTTAGGCACACGTTCAGGGATCGTCTGTATGTCAGAATGGCCCATTTGTTTTGCAATATATGCCAGGTCTTCACCAACAGCCAACGATGTCGATGCGTAAGTATGTCGAGTTTGAAACGGCACGCGGTAGCGCACCCCAGCCTTTTTCAACACGCTTGTCCATTGAGCGCGTATTTTGTTGGTCGTACTCCAAGGGTTCCCGGTGTTTGGGTTTGTAAACACACAGAAAAAACTAACACCAACTTAAGGGGTGAAAGGGTGCACCTAAGGATGCCTCATCAGGCTTACAGTTCAGGTGTTTTGGTTCTGACATTAGGCATCTAGCTTGAGATATTGCACTTCTTCCGCAACATTTTAGTTGCATTTTCCCCATCCCCGCATTCGCGGTTTTTTATGCCTGCGATTTGTGTGTTTGTAGCGCTGTAACCCTTGCTCACGTTTGACGAATGACCTTTACCAGCTGATCCGCACCGGTGACATGGCCCAAACCATAGTGGCTTCTTGGTCTGTGTGATTGCGAAAGCGGTGGGCAATCATCGAGGGGTAAGAAAAGCTATCGCCTGTATTTAAGATGATGGCTTCGTCGTCCAGCTGCAACTCTACCGCACCGCTCAAAACTAGCGCGTGTTGCTCGCCCTCGAACCGATAACCCTCAGATAATTCGGGGGCTTGGCCGCATCCTGGGGCAAATCGAGACATGATCAGGTAGCACTGGCCCGACAATGAGCTGGACAGTAATTCATCTTCAAAGCCTAGCTCTTCGATTGAGCGTGTATACATACCGGATAAACTGCGGCGGTTTTCGGCCCGTACAATATGGGCCCGCTCAAGCGGACCATGGCCTGATTGGGTCGGGAAAAACCAAGCAGGATCAACAGCCAGAGCGGCACTAATCTGGTCGAGTAATGCAATGGATATATTGGCAGAGCCAAGTTCGATGCGGCTTAAATATGCAGTTGAACAGGCGATGGTTTGCGATAACTCATTGAGCGTTAGGTGGCGCGCTTGGCGAACTTCTCTAATTTCGCTGCCAAGGCGCACTGGGTCGATGTTGGAGGGTATATTAGTCATGCAAAAATGTTAGCACGATACAGTTGATTTTTCGACTAGAATTCAATATAGTTGAAATTTATGCCTATATTCAACTAGCACACTCTAAGCAAGGAAAATCTATGCGCTTCGACATGATCGCCAATTTTAGCCCGGGTGAAACCATCCCTTGGACGCGCGCTCTAGAAATGATAATAGAGCAATGCAAAATGGGTGAGCAAGCGGGGGTCACTACCGCCTGGTTTACGGAGCATCACTTTGCCCATAATGGTTACATGAACGCGCCGCCAAATCCGATTCAAATGGGTACCCATGTGGCGGCCCATTGCCCCAATTTACGTGTAGGCACGGCGCCTATTGTGCTGCCCGATTGGCACCCGTTACGGGTAGCAGAAGATGTGGCTATGCTCGATAACATGACCATGGGGCGGGTGGACTTTGGGGTTGCAAAGGGCATTAATGAGCGCGCGACCATCCAGTTTAATGCCGACGCAGACCGTAGGGACAACGGTAAGGTAATGAGGCTGTTTCACGAGAGTCTAGACATCATCTTAAAAGCGTGGACCCATGAGGCGTTTACCCATAAAGGTGAGTTTTACCAATTTCCCGTGCCCGGCTGGAAAGAAACTAACAGTTTTTTCAAACCCCTAGATGCCCGTTATCATGCTGAAGATGGCGCATATAAAGCCATGTATGTTCATCCTCGGCCCTATACTGGTAACCCTCAATATGCGCATCCACCGGTGTGGCTGATGTCTAACTCGCTGCCCGCGTTTGAGCAGGCTGGCGACAAGGGTTGGGGAGTTATTTCCATGTCCTCTGGTCCGAAGCATACCTTATCGTGTTGGGAACCGTACCGTCAGGCGCGCTCTAAGCGCGAAGGGCGCGAAGTGGCGTTAGGCGAAGGGGTCGGTGTGTGTATTGCGTTTTACGTGGGTGAAACCATGGCAGAAGCCGTAGCAACCATTCGCCCAAGCATCAATGCCTATTATGAGTTCCTTGGTGGCACTCGACCCGCAGGTGAGTGGACTAAACATGGCTATCTTGATATCGGTGAAGCAATGAGCGAAGAAGATGAAGCCATGGATTGGTTCGACTTCCTTAACAAACGTGGCATCATTGTGGTGGGAGACGCTGATTATGTGGCCGACCAATTGGCGCTAAAACAGGCCAGCTTTAACCTAGATCACGTTATGCTCATGCAGCAATATACCGGCGTAGCCTATACAAAAATTCTGGCGAGTTGGGAACGTTTATTTGCCCAGGTGATGCCTCGATTTGGCACTCAATCCCGAGCCCAACAAGGAGACCAAAAGCATGCTTGAAATATGGGGAAGACCCTATTCATCTAACGTCATTCCCGTCATTTGGACGGCGAACGAACTCGGTTTGGATTACACCCTACAACTGGCTGGCGGTAGCTTTGGCAAACTCGACAGCGACGCCTATGGAAAGCTTAACCCTAACCGCATGATCCCAGCCATTCGTGACGGTGATTTTGCCCTATGGGAAAGCCTAAGTATTGTGCGCTATTTGTGTGATCAGTACTCCAACGGTGATCTTTGGCCTAACTGCAGCAAAACTAAGGCCTTGGCAGACCAATGGATGGAATGGTCTGCATCCAAGGCCTTCACCCCCGTAATACAGCTGTTCTTTGCTACTGTACGCACGGCGCCAGAACTTCGAGATCGCGCAAAGATAGAGGCCCTGTGCGCCCAAGCGAGTGCAGAACTAGCCTTGTTGGACAAGCATTTAGCTACGCAAGACTACGTCGCCTGCGAGCAGTTCACCATGGCTGACATCCCTTTGGGCTGCGTGGCTTATCGCTATTTTAATCTGCAGGTGCAGCGTCCAAGCTTACCTCACCTAGAGGCATGGTATAAGCGCCTGTGCACACGGCCGGCCTACCAGGACCATGTGATGCGCTTCTTTGGCACTAACCCAGACCAATGGCAAGCCCTAGAAAAAGCCTGTGCCGCAGAAGGAGTCATATAATATGAGCGATGCTTTAACTTACCATAGTCGCTTTAGTAGCGAAGATTTTGAGACCCAATACAACCTCCGTGTGGGTCGTCCAGATTACGAGCAAACCGTCATTCCCAATTGGCTCAGTGCGAGCATTGAGGCTAGAGATACGCTGCAATGCAAGCTCGACTTAGTGTATGGCGAAGGAGCCAAGCAAAAGCTTGATGTGTTTCATTGCGGCGACGATTTAGCGCCGGTATTAGTTTATTTTCATGGCGGTTATTGGCAACGGGGCGATAAGTCTATCTATAGTTTTTTGGCAGCGCCGTTTTTGCAGGCTAAGGTCAACTTGGTCGTGGTGGGCTACGATCTATGCCCAGCGGTAACTATTACCCACATCAGTGAACAAGCACGCGAGGCAATGGCTTATATCTATCGTCAGGCGCAAGCACTAAAGCTGGACCCCCAACAACTCCATGTTATGGGGCATTCTGCAGGTGGCCATATTACCCAGATGATGATGGCCACAGATTGGCCCACATGGGCTGATGATTTGCCAGAGGACATGATTAAGGCGGGCATTCCAGTGTCACCCCTGAGTTATTTAGAGCCCGTGCGCCTCACCCAAGGGCTTAATGTTGGTATTCGTATGGATGCAGGCGAAGCCGAATCACAAAGCCCCATGACCCAACATCCGCCCATCACTAACGCCCCTCAACTGGTGGTGGTTGGTGGTGCCGAAACGGATGAGTTTCACCGTCAAGCAAATATGTATGTGGCCAAATTTGCCAGCAGCGCTCGGCCAATTTCTTTATATGTGGTGCCCGATGTAGATCATTTTGACGAACTTAACGTACTGGCTGACCCAAGCAGCCCGTTTTTTAAACAAACCTGCGCCATGCTTGGCCTGAAAGGATACCCACAATGACACAAGTTAACCGAACTTTAGTAGACGCAGTAGGCGATGCTTTTAATGCCAATGATATCGATACGGTAATGCAGTATTTCGCTGCCGACGCAATATTTGACCATGCGGCCGGCCCAGAACCGCATGGTCTTCGCTTTACCGGTGCCCAGACGATACGGGGGGTATTTAATGGCCTGTTTGAAAAAGTTGAAAAAGTGCATTGGCAGACGTTGGATTGTCAAATTGCGGGGCGCAAGGCCTATTGCGAATACCTGCGCACGGCAACCTATAACGATGGTAGAACCGAAGAATTTTTAAGCGTTGATATTATAACTTTTAAGGATGGACTCATTGTGCACAAAGACACTTATTACAAACAACGTGCGAATTAACCTCAGGCGTATGATTATTGATCAACATTTGTACGAGTATCGCTTAGCACGATTAAGGCAGGCTATGGCGTAAACCGATGTGGTTTTGTGTATTCTGAACAATCCCGTCAATTTGTGTTATGTAATTGATTTTGACGAATACCAGATGTCCAAAGTCATATCCCTACTTGTGATTTATACCTTCCCATCGAAGGGTCATTGGTGATGTTTGGTGCCATTGGGCGCCATTTTCCCGCTAATAAACCCTGCCTTGCTACATCAAGGGTTAACCTTAGGCAATATCAATGTGAGAGCTGCTATGTACTTGGCGTAACGCCATGCGTGTTTGTGTGCCAACCACACCGGGTAGGCGTAGCAATTTTTTGTAATAAAGCTCCTCGTAATCTTTGGCGTCGGTGTAGATAACCTTGAGCATATAATCATTGTCGCCAGCCATTAAGTAACACTCCATCACTTGCTCAAGTTGTGCCACTGCAATCTCAAATTCTTCAAATACTGCTTCGCTTTGATGATCTAGGCTAATAAAGATAAACGCTGTGCCTTGCACGTGGAATACATCACGGTTTATAAGGCCCACAAACTCACCAAACACCTCTGCATCAATCAGCGCTTTGGTGCGCCTAAGGCAGGCGGAAGGCGACAGGCTGATCTGTTCGGCCAATTCCACATTGCTTAGGCGAGCATTTTTTTGCAGGGCGTTTATGATTTTTTTATCAGTCTGATCAAGCTCTATATCAATGTTTGTATTTAGTTGCATGATTTAGCCTTTATTAACAATTATATTTCTAAATATAGGCTAATAAGTGCAAACAAAGCAAGATAATTGTTTGGAATTGCCCCTAGAATAACATTATATTCACCAACTTATTTAGAAGGCAGAACTATGTTGATAGGCGTACCAAAAGAAATTAAAAACCATGAATACCGCGTAGGTATGACGCCCGCTAGTGTTAGAGAAGTGGTGCACGCAGGCCATGCAGTACTGGTTGAAACTTTGGCCGGCGCCGGTATTGGCTCCTGCGATGAGGACTATGTTGCGGCAGGCGCTGAAATAATCGCTACCGCAGCCGAAGTGTTTGCCCGTGCAGAAATGATCGTTAAGGTAAAAGAGCCACAAGCTGCAGAGCGGACTATGCTGCGAGCGGATCAGCTATTGTTTACCTATTTACACCTCGCACCAGACGCGCAGCAAACTGCTGAGTTGGTTGCCTCACATGCCACCTGTATTGCTTATGAGACGATTACCAGTGCGCAAGGCGGCTTGCCATTGTTAGCGCCCATGTCTGAAGTAGCAGGACGTATGTCAATTCAGGCTGGGGCTCACGTGCTAGAAAAGGCCCAGGGCGGCCGTGGTATGTTGCTCGGCGGCGTGCCTGGTGTTGCGCCTGCCAAAGTAGTGATTATCGGTGGTGGTGTGGTGGGTTCAAATGCTGCACAAATGGCCTTGGGTGCTCGTGCTCAGGTTACTGTGCTCGATCGATCTACACAGGCCTTGGCTCGCTTGGATAAAGAATTTAACGGTGCCGTGCAAACGGTATACTCTACCCAAGACAGCTTAGAGCAGTATGTTTTGGATGCCGATTTAGTGATTGGGGGTGTACTGATACCGGGTGCTGAGGCTCCTAAACTGGTGACCGCAGACATGGTGAAGGCTATGAAACCTGGATCTGTGTTGGTTGACGTGGCGATTGATCAGGGTGGCTGTTTTGCAACCTCTAAGGCCACCACCCATGAAGACCCAACCTATGTAGTAGACGATGTAGTGCACTATTGTGTGGCCAATATGCCAGGTGGTGTCGCCATGACGTCTACTTATGCATTAAACAATGCCACCTTGCCTTACATTCTTAAGTTGGCTAATTTGGGCTGGAAACAGGCCCTCAAGCAAGATGAGCACTTTTTGGCTGGGCTTAATGTCCATGCTGGTAAGGTGACCAATGAGCATGTTGCCAAGGCCTTGGGGTACGACTATTTCGCACCGCAATTTGCCGTTGCTGACGCGCCTGCTCAGCTAGTAGCTTAATTGTTTCGTACGCACTAGCCTGTATTGATTACTGGGGCCTTCTTAACCGAAGGCCTTTTTTTTACCAAAAATAAGCCTTAATGGCTCATATGGCTTGACTATTGGGGCTTAAATACGGAAAATTCGGTCTTTTATTTTCGCCCGCATTTGCCAATTTGGTTGGCAAAAAGCCTTAATGAGGCTTTAAGTGGACAAGATTTTGTACAACAGACCTCACAGAGGTGTGTTCATTTGATAATTAATGAGGCATTTAAATGCAAGTTTCAGTTGAAGCGACTACCAGCATCGAACGACGTTTAACCGTAACTGTACCTGCTGAGCAAATTGACAGCGCAGTAGATAAGAAGGTTAACGAGACCGCAAAGACCATCCGTATTGATGGCTTTCGCCCTGGCAAAGTACCTACTAAAGTGGTTAAGAAGCGTTATGGCGCTAGCATTCGCCAAGACGTATTGGGCGATGTAATCCAGTCTAGCTATTTTGAAGCGCTTCAACAGGAAAGCATCAAACCTGCCGGTATGCCTAACATCGAGCCTAAGGAAGACGCCGGCGAAGGTGAGTTTAGCTACACTGCAGTGGTTGAAGTTTACCCAGAGATCACCTTGTCAGACGCTTCTGACATCAGTGTAGAACGTTTAACGTCTAGCGTTGAAGACGCCGACGTTGATACCATGATCGAAAACTTGTTGAGCCAGCAAACACAGTGGACTGAAGTGTTACGTGCGGCAGCCGACGGTGACCAGATCAACATCGACTTTGAAGGCTACCTAGATGGCGAAGCCTTTGATGGCGGCGCCGCTCAAGGTCATGACTTGGTGTTAGGCTCTAACAGCATGATTCCAGGCTTTGAAGAAGGCATTCAAGGTATGGAAGCAGGCCAGGATAAAGACATTACCGTGACTTTCCCTGCGGACTACAATGCCGCCGAATTAGCGGGTAAAGAAGCCACCTTCACTATCAAAGCCAACACCGTTAGCGAAGCCACTAAGCCTGAGTTAAACGACGAGTTCTTTGCGAAATTCAACCCTAAAGAAGAAGGCGAAGCCGGTTTCCGTGCTGAGATCAATTCCAACATGAGCCGCGAGTTAAACCAAGCGCTTAAGTCAAAGCTTAAGAACGGTTTGCTTAACGCCTACTTGGAACTAAACGAATTTGCAGTGCCTTCTGCACTAGTTCAAGAAGAACTAGGTCGTTTAAAGCAGCAAGCCCTACAGCAGTTTGGCGGCGGCAATGAAAACCTAGATCCAAGCATCTTGCCAGACGAAATGTTTCAAGACCAAGCAGACAAGCGCGTTAAGATTGGCTTGTTGGCGGCTGAAATCATTCAAGCTAATGAATTCAAAGCCGATGAAGGCAAAGTAAAGGCTTTGGTTGAAGACATGGCGCAGGGCTACCAAGACCCACAAGAGTTCATCGACTACTACATGAGCAACGAAGAGCAGCGCTCTCAGTTAGAAGGTGTGGTATTAGAAGATCAAGTGGTTGAGCACTTGCTTGCTTCTGCGACTATCACAGACGTTGCTGTAGACTATAAAACAGCCGTTGAGCCTGAAGGTAAAGACGTATCCGGTGACGACGAAGAAGCCAGCGAAGAAACATAATTCTTTTAGGCTACAGTAGAGTCTCTTTTGGAGCTTGAACAGAAGGGCGGTATGAGTTACTTTTAGGTGATTCATACCGCTTTTTTTGTTTAATAACGCCTTTTTTGAGATTGGCACTTGGCATTTAGGCTAGGTGTCACTATATAAGGCCTGTATCGATATTTTTGTATTGGAGTCACCGCGACAATGAGTTTTTCTTTTCCTCCTCACATGGGTCAAAATAACCCTGTAATGAACCAAGGGCTTAGCCCTGAATTAGCCGCTTTAGTGCCTATGGTTGTTGAACAGACATCCCGTGGCGAGCGTTCGTATGATATTTATTCTCGCTTACTTAAAGAGCGCGTCATCTTTCTTGTAGGCCAAGTTGAAGACCACATGGCCAACTTAGTTGTGGCTCAGTTGTTATTTTTAGAAGCAGAAAACCCAGATAAAGACATTCACCTATATATTAATTCACCCGGTGGTTCTGTCACTGCGGGCATGTCCATTTATGACACCATGCAGTTCATTAAGCCTGATGTGAGCACCATGTGTATTGGTCAAGCAGCTAGCATGGGTGCCTTGTTGTTAACCGGCGGTGCCGAAGGTAAACGTTATTGTTTGCCTAACTCGCGTATGATGATTCACCAGCCCTTAGGCGGTTACCAAGGCCAAGCAACGGACATTGAAATTCATACTAAAGAAATCCTTAATATTCGCGATAAGCTTAACCGTATCATGGCTCAACACACTGGCCAAGACCTAGCTACCATTGCCGCAGATACTGACCGTGATAACTTTATGGAAGGTACTGAGGCAGCGGCGTATGGCTTAATAGACACCGTATTGGATAAGCGTCCAGTATAAGTCTGGCTAAATTTTTTGTTTTAGCAGCCGATAATATACACTAAGCGCAAGATCTTGCGTCTACAATAGTAGGCGCTACAATAGACAAAACATTCAGCCCCAGCGTAGTCGTGGGGCAAGAACATGGGTAACACTATGAGCAGCGAAAAAGACGGCACTGGCGAAGGTAGCGGTAAACTACTTTACTGTTCCTTCTGTGGCAAAAGTCAAAACGATGTACGCAAGCTAATTGCGGGGCCTTCAGTATTCATTTGTGATGAATGTGTAGATCTGTGTAACGACATCATTAGGGAAGAGATATTGGATCAGGAACAGCCTGAGTCCGATGACCACTTACCTACACCTAAAGAAATCCGAGCGTCTCTAGAAGAGTACGTGATTGGTCAAAAGCGTGCAAAAATGGTGTTAGCCGTAGCGGTATATAACCACTACAAACGCTTAAACTATTCTGCTGGTAAAGACGAAGTTGAGTTAGGCAAAAGTAATATTCTTTTAATCGGACCTACAGGCAGTGGTAAAACCCTGTTAGCCGAGACTTTGGCGCGTTTGTTAAATGTACCCTTTACTATTGCCGATGCAACTACCTTAACCGAAGCCGGTTATGTGGGCGAAGACGTTGAAAACATCATCCAAAAGTTATTGCAAAAGTGCGATTACGATGTGGATAAGGCGCAGCGTGGTATTGTTTACATTGATGAAATCGACAAGATTTCGCGCAAGTCAGATAATCCATCGATCACTCGTGACGTATCTGGAGAAGGCGTGCAGCAAGCGCTGTTAAAGCTGATTGAAGGTACGGTTGCATCGGTACCGCCACAAGGTGGCCGTAAGCATCCTCAGCAAGAGTTTTTGCAGGTTGATACCAGTAACATCCTGTTTGTTTGCGGCGGCGCCTTTGCGGGTCTAGAGCAGGTTATTCGTGACCGTACTGAGAAGAGCAGTATTGGTTTCTCTGCTTCAGTACAGAGCAAAGACGATACCAAGAGCTTTGGTCAGCTATTACATTCGGTCGAAGCCGAAGACTTAGTGAAATTCGGTTTAATTCCTGAGTTTGTGGGTCGTTTACCCATGATCGCGACACTTGAAGAGCTGGATGAAACTGCGCTGGTACAAATTTTAACCGAACCAAAGAACTCCCTCACTAAGCAATACCATAAGTTGTTTGAAATGGAAGGTGTTGAAATAGAGTTCCGTGATGAAGCCCTTAAGGCGGTTGCCCAAAAGGCCATGGAACGTAAGACCGGTGCTCGTGGTTTGCGATCTATTCTTGAATCGGTGTTATTACCCACCATGTATGAATTACCAGACCAAACCGACGCTATAAAAGTGGTGGTTAATGAGCAATGCATTATCGGCGACAGTGATCCACTGGTGGTATTGGATAGCCAAGAACTACCTCAAGCAGCTTCAGACGAGTAACGTCTACTGTTGAAAAAAACCACCTACGGGTGGTTTTTTTGCTTCATTTTCATCAAAGCCTTGTATTTCTATCCGCTGTCCGCATTTAATGAACTATGCCTTCACTTCGCAAGCCATCGCGACCGTTAGCCTATAGGATTTTCTATGACTCAATGCTTTCCTCTTATCCCTCTTCGTGATGTGGTGGTTTACCCACACATGGTTATTCCTTTATTTGTAGGGCGTCAAAACTCCATAGACGCGCTTGAGCACGCTATGGCAGCCGAAAAGGCCATCGTCGTAGTGGCGCAAAAAAATGCCACGGTCGATGAACCCAAGGTTGAAGATTTATTTGAAGTGGGCACATCTGCACGTATCTTGCAGCTTCTTAAATTGCCCGACGGTACCGTTAAAGTATTGGTCGAAGGCGAACGCCGCGTGGCTATAGGTGAGGTGGCAGAACAAGACGGCTTCTTTATCGCCCAAGTTGAAGCCATTGACGACGCAGCGTTACCCGAAGGTGAACGTAAAGCCTTAGCACATACCTTAATGGCTCAGTTTGAACAGTACGTTAAATTGAGTAAAAAAATCTCCAATGATGTGATGTCTTCTATTACCAATATAGATGACCCTAGCCGCTTGGCCGACACCATTGCTTCTCAAATGAGTTTAAAACTAGAAGAGAAACAAAATTTACTCGAAATGGGAGACCTGAGCCAACGCCTAGAGCACCTAATGGCGCAGATGGAAGGTGAGATCGACTTAGTGAAAGTTGAGAAGCGCATCCGCGGTCGAGTTAAGAAACAAATGGAAAAAAGCCAACGAGAGTATTACCTCAATGAGCAGATCAAGGCCATTCATAAGGAATTGGGCGACATCGACGAAACAGCGCCCAATGACATGGAAGAGTTGCAGAACAAAATTGATGCAGCGGGTATGCCAACTGAAGCCAAAGACAAAACTCAGGCGGAGCTTAATAAACTTAAAATGATGC
>CBDUDU010000041.1:0-19669 GCA_965366045.1 uncultured Oceanospirillaceae bacterium | reverse complement strand
TTAGTGCGCGATATCGTCATTGCCTCGATGTTCGGTGCTGGCTCCCACGCCGATGCTTTTTTTGTGGCCTTTAAAATCCCCAATTTCTTACGCCGGTTGTTTGCTGAAGGTGCGTTTAACCAAGCCTTTGTACCGGTGTTGGCCGAAATTAGTCAACAAGGCGATCATCAATTACTTAAAGCTATGGTCAGTAAAGTATCTGGCGGTTTATTGTTGGTGTTGTCGGTAATTACAGTGGTGGCCTTGGTGGCTGCGCCGGTGTTGGCCTTGGTGTTTGCGCCCGGATTTGCCGACGATGGCGACAAGCTGGGTTTAACGGCTGATATGCTGCGCATTACCTTTCCCTATTTGTTATTAATTTCTATGACTGGCTTTTTAGGCAGCCTGTTAAACCATGCTCAGCGGTTTGCGATTCCTGCACTGACGCCAGTACTGCTCAATTTAAGTTTAATTACCGCGGCCTTGTGGCTAGCGCCACAAATGCGCGTGCCGGTGATGGCATTGGCGTGGGGGGTGTTGGCTGCAGGCATCTTGCAGCTGGCGCTGCAGCTGCCTTTTGTGGCGCGCTTAGGTTTGTTGGCCAAACCGCAAATCGATTTTTCTGATGCTCGAGTTAAGCAAGTGATGCGGCTCATGTTGCCCGCTATGTTTGGTGTTTCCGTGGCCCAAATTAACTTGCTGTTGGACACGGTGCTGGCCTCTTTGTTGCAAAGTGGCAGTGTGTCTTGGCTCTACTACTCTGACCGGCTCATGGAACTGCCATTAGGCGTATTTGGCATTGCCATTGCTACGGTTATTTTGCCGGGCTTATCGCAGCGCCATGCGTCCAAGTCTCAGCAGGCATTTAGCCTGACCTTAGATTGGGCGTTGCGCATGGTATTGATTATTGGTGTGCCCGCTGCTATCGCGTTAGGGGTGTTGGCCGAGCCTTTGATAGCCACTTTGTTTCACTATGGCGCTATGGGTGACCGTGACGTGTTATTTAGCGCGGCCAGTTTACGCGCCTATGCATTTGGATTGTTGGCCTTCATGTTGGTGAAAGTGCTGGCGCCCGGCTACTTTGCGCGTCAAGACATGAAAACACCGGTACGCATTGGTATTTGGGCCATGGCAGCCAATATGGTGTTTAATTTATTGTTGGTGTGGGAGTTTGATCACGTAGGCTTGGCCATGGCTACCGCTTTGTCGGCCTGTTTAAATGCAGGTTGGCTGGCGGTGGGTTTGTATCGCCAACAAATATGGCAGCCAGCGCCGGGCTGGTGGGTGCTGGGTGGGCGTTTGTTGGTGGCTAGTTTGGCTCTAGTGGTGGTCATTTACTTGACCTACCAACCGGTGCAAGTGTGGCTGGATTGGGGCTTGTGGCCGCGTATTGGGCATCTGTCGTTGATCGTTATTTGCGGCGCCTTAGCCTACCTTGCGGCGTTACTATTTACAGGCATGCGTTTGCGCCATTTGCGGGTCCCCAAAGAAGCATAATTTTGGCATACAAATGAGCCACACAAGTCGCCTAATAGGCCGTGTCTAGTATATAATCATCGGCTTATTTTTTTATTGTTGGAACCCTATGGAATTTATTCGTGGTCTATACAACCTCAAGCCGGAACATCGCGGCTGTGTGGCGACCATTGGTAATTTTGATGGTGTGCATTTAGGGCACCAGCGGGTTCTGCGTCAGGTAAAGCTACAAGCCATTATGCAAGGCCTGCCGGCAGTGGTGATTCTGTTTGAACCACAGCCGCTAGAGTTTTTTGCTAAAGATCAGGCGCCACGACGTATTACCCGGTTACGAGAAAAACTCCGACGACTCGAAGAGCATGGCATCGACCGAGTCTTGTGTTTACGTTTTGATGCACGGCTATTGGCGTTAACAGCTAACGATTTTATTGACCAACTGCTAGTGAGTGGGTTGGCGGTAAGCCACTTTGTAGTGGGTGACGACTTTCGTTTTGGCCAAGGCCGCACTGGTGATTTTGCACTGTTGCAAAAAGCAGGCGCCAGGCACAAGTTTGAAGTGCAGAATACACAGACTTGTGAATTAGACGGCGAACGGGTGTCCAGTACCCGTATACGTAATGCCTTAGAAGAGCATAATTTAGCCGCAGTAAAGCGCTTTATAGGGCGGCCATTTACCATCAGCGGCAAGGTGGCATACGGGCAGCAGTTAGGCCGTAAGTTGGGTGTGCCCACAGCCAATATTCGCCTGCAAAAGCCTCGGCCAGCATTGCAGGGCGTGTACGCGACATGGGTACATGGTTTGTTAGATCAGCCCATTGCCAGTATAGCCAATATTGGTTACCGGCCAACAGTGGCTGGCGTGCAACCACAGCTAGAAGTTCATTTGTTTGATTTTAGCGGTGATATATACGGTAAAAATATTAGTGTTGAGGTGTGTGAGTTTATTCGCACCGAACAAAAGTTTGACGGCCTAGAGCAATTGCAGGCACAGATTAAAAAAGATATGCAGGTGGCGAGAGACTTTTTTGCTTTGCCTGCTGCAGTTTAACAATACATTTGATTACAGAAGAAGCGAAATAAAGCATGAACGACCATAAATCCACCTTGAACTTACCACAAACCGATTTTCCTATGCGTGGTAACTTAGCCCAACGTGAGCCCAAAATACTCAAAAAGTGGCAGCAGATGGATCTCTACAATAAATTGCGCGAGGCCGGTAAAGGCCGCGAACAATTTATTTTGCATGATGGTCCTCCGTACGCCAATGGCGACATTCATATTGGCCATGCGGTCAACAAAATTCTTAAAGATATTATTGTTAAATCCAAGACCTTAAGTGGTTTTGATGCGCCATACGTGCCGGGTTGGGACTGCCACGGCTTGCCGATCGAACATAAGGTTGAGCAAAAAATCGGCAAGGCGGGCAACAAAGTAACGCACGCGGTATTCCGCGAAAAGTGCCGTGTGTATGCTGAAAAACAAATAGCCGGTCAAATGGCCGACTTTGTGCGTCTAGGCATTATTGGCGACTGGCAAAACCCATACAAAACCATGCGTTTTGAAACCGAATCCAACATCATCCGCTCGTTAGGAAAAATTGTTGAAAACGGTCACTTGGTGAAAGGTTACAAGCCAGTTTATTGGAGTGTAGTCGGCGCCTCTGCTTTGGCGGAAGCCGAAGTTGAATACCAAGACAAAACATCAAACTCCATAGATGTGCGCTACCCTGTGGTTGATCAGCAAGTATGGAATACGGCCTTTGGCACTAACACTGACCTGCCTATCTCGGTGGTGATTTGGACCACTACCCCATGGACCTTACCATCGAGTCAAGCGGTGAGTGTACATGCCGAACTGGATTATGTATTAGCGCAAGTAAATGGCGAATGCCAAGTGTTTGCTAAAGACTTGTTATCCAATGCTATGCAACGTTACGGCATTGAAGATTATCAAGTGCTTGGCGAAGCTAAAGGTCAGGTGTTTGAACGTTTTGCTGTGCAGCATCCGTTTATTGAAGGCTTGCAGGTGCCGGTTATTTTAGGTGATCATGTCACCACCGAAGCCGGCACAGGTAACGTACACACTGCGCCAGACCATGGTGTAGACGACTTTAATGTAGGCCGCGCTTACGGCATTGGTACGCTAAATCTAGTGGATGACAATGGTGTTTATGTCGATGCGGCTGGCGAATTTGCTGGCGCCCACGTCTACAAAGTTGATGATCAGGTGATTGAAGCCCTTAAGGCTCAAAACAACCTCGTGCATCAGACCAAAATTACCCACAGCTATGCCCATTGCTGGCGCACCAAAACGCCATTGATCTACCGCGCAACACCGCAGTGGTTTATTTCTATGTCTGAAAACGGCTTGCTAGAAAAAGCCCTAGATGCAGTAAAACAAGTGGCATGGCACCCGGAGTGGGGCGAAGCTCGTATTGCTGGCATGTTGTCGTCTAGCCCAGACTGGTGTGTGTCCCGTCAGCGTACTTGGGGCGTGCCAATTACCTTGTTCGTCAATCGTCAAACTCAAGAACTACACCCACGCACCGCTGAGCTGTTTGAAGAAGTGGCGCAAAAAGTTGCAGAAAAAGGCATTGATGCTTGGTTTGAGCTAGACGCTGCTGACTTACTGGGTGATGAAGCTGCAGACTATCAAAAAGTGTCCGACACCATGGATGTGTGGTTTGATTCCGGCACCACCCATTTTTCTGTATTGGAACAGCGCCCAGAGCTACGCTTCCCAGCGGATTTATATTTAGAAGGTTCGGATCAGCATCGTGGTTGGTTCCAATCGTCCCTTAAGACCTCCATTGCCATGCATGGCGTAGCGCCGTACAAAGGTGTGTTAACCCACGGCTTTACGGTAGATGGACAAGGCCGCAAGATGTCTAAGTCGATCGGCAATGTTATGTCACCCCAAAAAGTGTGTAACACGTTAGGCGCTGACATTATCCGCTTGTGGGTGGCTGCAACCGATTTTAGTGCTGAAATGTCAGTGTCTGATGAGATCCTTAATCGTACGGCCGATGCTTACCGCCGCATCCGTAATACGGCGCGTTTCTTGTTATCAAACCTTAACGGCTTTAATCCATCTGACGATTTGGTGGCTGTGGATGACATGTTGGCTTTGGATCAATGGGTATTAGGCCGGGCGGTCGAATTACAAACAGAAATTGAAGCGGCTTATCACAGCTATAGCTTCCATACTGTGTATCAAAAAATATCCCATTTTTGTTCACAAGATTTGGGTGGTTTCTATTTAGACATCATCAAGGATCGCCAATATACCTGTGGTGCCAACAGTTTAGCGCGGCGTTCGGCACAAACGGCAATGTACCATTTGATTGAGACCTTAACCCGTTGGGTAGCTCCCATTTTGAGTTACACTGCCGACGAATTGTGGGAACACATTCCTGGACCGCGTGCAGCCTCGGTACAGCTGGATCAATGGTACGCCATCCCACAACCTCAAACCTTGACTATGAACGCCGACTATTGGGCTCAAGTGATGGCGGTTAAACAAGCCGTTAATAAGAGCTTAGAAGCACAACGTAACGACGGTGTGATCGGCGGTTCGTTAAGCGCGGAAATCACCTTGTATGCGGCGCCAGCCTTGCATGAGCAATTGACTCAGTTGGGTGATGAACTGCGTTTTGTGTTGCTCACATCGGCAGCCACCTTGGTCGCTGGCCAAACCGAAGGCGTTGAGACTGAGTTAGAAGGCTTGAGCATTGATATTCAAGCCTCTGCTCACACCAAGTGCGAGCGTTGTTGGCATCATCGCGAAGACGTAGGCACAGTGGCTGCAGAGCCTGAATTGTGCGGCCGTTGTAATGACAACGTCCATGGTAATGGCGAGGTTCGAAAGTTTGCCTAATGCGCCTGTAATTGCTGAGGCAGAGAACTTTTCGGCCTCTGCCCTTAAGCGCTTTGGTGGCTTGATATTGTTACTATGGGCCCTAGACTTGTTGATTAAGTGGTGGGTGACCCAGCACTTCAATTATGGCGAACGAGTTAACCTGCTGCCATTTTTCGATTTGGTGTTGGCCCATAACACCGGTGCTGCCTTTAGTTTTTTGGCCAACCAGTCGGGTTGGCAACGTTGGGTGTTGGCAGCCATTGCTATTGGTATTAGTGGTTGGTTGGTCGCTTGGCTCAAACGCACACCTCGCACATACAGCGTGCTGGGTTTGAGTTTGAGCTTGGTGCTGGCAGGCGCACTTGGCAACTTAACCGACCGACTTGTCAATGGCTACGTTGTAGATTACATCTTAGTGTATTACCCACCTTATTATTTCCCTGCATTTAACCTAGCAGATAGTGTTATTTTTCTTGGCGTAGTTGGCCTTTTTATAGATTTTTGGCACACCAACAAACTTGAAAAACAAGCGAAACAACAAAAGGACACGAAGACGTGACTCAAACTATCGCTCAAGGCTCCACAGTGGGCCTAAATTTTGCGCTGCACCACGAAAATGGTGAAGTCATCGATTCCACTTTTGGTAAAAGCTCGGTTGAGTTTACGGTCGGCGACGGCAACTTGCTGGCGGGCTTTGAAGCCTGTTTGATTGGCTTGTCTGCTGGTGACCACCAAACGTTTGTGGTGCAACCAGAAAACGCTTTTGGACAACGTAACCCAGAAAATTTGCAAACCTTAAAGCGTCATCAGTTTGGGCCTGATATGGTATTGGAGCCAGGGCTTATCGTTAGCTTTTCTGATGCGGCAAACACGGAGCTACCCGGTGTGGTGCAATCCATTGACGGCGACCAGGTGATCATGGATTTCAACCACCCTCTGTCCGGCGTTGATATTAAGTTTGAAGTTGAAATCATCGCTGTAAGCTAAAACTAGTCTACACTTAAGGCAGCAGCCAATAAGGATGTTGTCATGCGCTTACTCACTGTCAGAAAAAAACTATTGCCTAGCTGTGCGGCATGGAGCTTGCTCGAGCTACTTGTAGTGCTTGCTATCATGGCTCTCTTAGTTGCCGCTACTGGCCCCAAACTCCATGCGTCATGGCGCTTGCAACAACTACACGACGAGCGTCAACGGTTGGTGCAGTCCCTACGCTATGCCCGTTTAACAAGCCTGCAGACCAATACTAAAATCAGCCTTTGTTGGGCGCCAGCGTGTGGCACCTCTAACGGTTTACTCGTCTACCGTGACGACAACGGCGACGGTCAGTGGCAAGCTTCAGAAACAAGCATAGCCAGTTGGCAGATGCCAGCAGGCCTGCGGCTTAAGTTTAATCGCCCTGCCCAAATTAGCTTCAATAACTCAGGCAATACCGCCCAGACTGGCACGCTAGTGCTGTGTGCTAGCGGTGTGAGTTCTGGTTTGTCTGTGGTGCTGTCTTCTAATGGTCGCGTTAGGTTGGCAGAGGCATCATGCGAATAGGTTTTGGCGACGGCTCAGTACACGGGTTTGCCTTACTTGAGGTGTTGTTGGCCTTGGGTCTGTCTAGCGTCATGCTGTTGGTGCTTTATAGTGCGCAACGCCACAGCCAAGCTGTGCTGGTGTACAGCCAGCAACTACATCATGCCAATCAACTCTTGTCTCAAGTGGCCAGCCAAGTATGGGCTTATCCACAGCATTACGAATTGTTAACCAGTGAGTTAAATGCAGGTGATGCAATGTGCCTTGCTAGACGCCAGTGTACTCCTGCAGCGATGACTCAGGCTTGGGCGACCTATTGGCATCAACACATGTTGCAACAATTGCCGCAAGCTGATTTGACAGTGGCTTGTGCAGATACGTGTATCGCCGGTCAGGGTCTGACCATAACATTGCAATGGCAGCAAAAGTTGGCGTCAGCAAGCCCAGGCTGCCCGCTGGAGATGGCATGTGTAGCGCTGCAACTGACACTTTAAGCGCCCACCATAGTGAGGCCGGTTTCAGCCTATTAGAACTGGTGTTAAGTACGGGTTTGGCCGCACTGATGATGACTGCATTAATGGCAAGTTTAATGCAATTTAATCGCCATAAATTGGTGGCTCAAATCATGGTTAATCAACAGGCCCAAGGCCAGCTCGTCAGCGCTCAAGTGTTACAAGATTGGGGTGATGTGTGTGGCTCTGGTGTGGTTCAAGGCTCAGCAACCTCAATTTCTATTAAACGTCTGCACCAAGCAACTTGTGTGACTTATGACTACGGTTTAAATACGCCTGCACATAGCCTTAAGCGCAAGCGCGCCGGTGGCCGTTATAGTAGTTTTTTGGCCGGTGTTGAGGCGCTAGACTTACGGTATGGCCTCGATACTAATGGTGACTGTGGCATTAACCTGTGGACGAATCACTACCAAACTTCCGTAAACCACCGTTTGCACCAAGTATGGGTACGCTTAACTATGCGTACCGAAGTCAGTAGGCAGCTAGGGGGTAACCTAGAAAGTGATTGGGTGTGGCACGAGCAGGATAGCGTGTTGCTACATAAGGTTGGGTTTATCTGGCGCGTAGCTCATGTGTGTAGTGAGTAATGACATCGATGTTAAACAAGCAGGCTGGTTGTTGCTGGCGGTGCTTGTGGTGGTATTATTGGTCGCTGCGGGCGCAGTCATGTTAATGGCGCAAGCCCATTTAGGGCTGCGTAGTGTTCAGCAAGAGCATCAAACATTGCAAGATGATATTGACAAATGGTCACCGCTATTGACTAGCCGGGAGTCAAATAATGGTGAATAACGAGTCTGCTTTTAGTTTGTTGGAGTTGTTGTTAGTGCTGGTTTTGGTGGGGGTTCTATTGGTTATGGCGGTTCCCACTTGGAAACAACATCAATGGCTAGCCGGTCGGCAGCAAGCTTGGTTGCAGTTGCAGAGTATGGGCTTGCAACAACAAATTTGTCACCTCCAACACGGTGTTTACTTTGACGATTTGGTGTTGCTGGCCCCGGTTCCCGAAACCACTCGCTATGACTACATCATTACGCTTACAGACAGTGGCTATTTGTTATCTGCAACCATTAAAGCTAACGGCCCTCAAGCCCGCGATTTGCAGTGCCAGAGATTAACCTTAGCGGCTAATGGAGCGGTTAAAAGCTATGGCAACAGTGGTGAATCTGACATCTGTCGATGAGTAGAGTTACGGGGCTATAGGGATATAGGGATATAGGGTAAAATAGCTGTTTTAGTTGTTGGATTTTTCTTTATGAGTGTTTCGCAGCAAGACAAAATAATATCTGCTCTGCATACCTTACCGTTAATAGACACTGCAGCAGAGACGGCTAAACGTATTGAGTTTTTACAACAGTGCCTAAGCACCGCGGGTGTCAAGACCTTGGTTTTGGGGTTGTCGGGTGGTGTCGACTCTACTACGGCGGGTAAGTTAGCTCAGCTGGCGTGTGACCAACTCAATCAACTACACAATACCAATGACTATCGGTTTATTGCGGTGCGTTTGCCTTATGGCGTACAGGCCGACGAAGCGGATGCCCAGCAGGCACTTGAATTTATTCAGCCTAGCCAACGGATAACAGTAAATATAGAAGCTATGGTGAAGGGCTTGGATTTAGGGGCTCAAGAGCTGGTGAAAGAGTTGGGCTTGGACACGCATACGGTGGATTTTGCGCGTGGCAATAACAAAGCCCGAGCTAGAATGAGCGCCCAATACTATGTTGGCAGTTTACTCAATGGCTTAGTGATTGGGACTGATCATGCGGCCGAAGCGATTACCGGATTTTTTACCAAACACGGCGATGGGGCCTGTGACATTGCGCCACTGTTTGGTCTTAACAAGCGTCAAGTGCGAAGCATTGCTGCCTATTTAGGTGCGCCAGAAAATTTGGTGAAAAAAGTGCCTACGGCCGATTTGGAAGAGCAGAATCCACAGCAGGCCGACGAAGATTCCCTAGGCCTAAGTTACGAGCAGATCGATGACTACTTGGAAGGTAAGGCGATCGACGTTGACGCACAACAACAGTTAGAGCAGCGCTATCGCCAAACAGAGCATAAACGCCAAGGCCCCGTGACCTTATATTGTCAGTGGGACATTTGAGGTTAGGGCTCTAATTAGTTAAACAAACCAAACGTTAAGCGGCTAAACCAAGAGCGGGGCTTGACGTCGGCTTGCTGTTCTTCGGCCACAGGGACAGTCGCTGTGTCGGTCGCGGTGCCATAGTTGGCGTCTAATACTCGCTGGGCGTTATCGGCATTGTCCTGTAAACCTAGTTCGCCATACGCTGTCACCATAATGCCCAAAGCCGTTTCAACCGAGGGAGTGAGTTGGTAATTTTCAACCACATACTTGGCACGGTTGGCTGCGGCTAACCAGGCATTACGAGAAATGTAATAGTTGGCAACGTGGATTTCATGTTTGGCGAGCAAGTTACGTAAGTACACCATGCGCACGCGGGAATCTGGTGCGTATTGGCTGGTCGGGAAGCGTTCTAATAAGGTTGCAAAGTCGGCAAAGGAATCTCTAGCTGCGCCGGGGTCTTTTTTGGCTTTGTCGGTGCCAAGGTATTGGTCAAAGGCGGTTTTGTTTTCTTCAAATGCGGTTAAGCCTTTTAGATAGTATGCATAATCAACGTGTTCATGATCGGGATGTAAGCGAATAAAACGCGCCGCAGCGGCTTTGGCTGCAGCAGGTTGGCTACTGCGGTAGTAGGCATACACCAACTCGAGTTGTGCTTGTTGCGAATGGCGGCCATAGGGGTAGCGTGCTTCTAGCGCTTCCAAATCCTCTATGGCAGGGCGGTAGTTGCCGCCTTCGAGCTTACTCATGGCGCTAGTATAAAGTTCGGCTTCTGGCTTAACTTCCTCTATCACCGGCTCTTTGCTATTGCTGGAGCAGGCGCCAAGTATTAAACCAGCGAGTAAAAGTCCAATGACTTGAAAGGAACGGGTAGTGTGGGTGTGTTGCATAGTGGGTAGATCGCCTGTTGCAAAGAGAGTTGAGTATATCATTGTCTTCCACAGAGGGTAATTGTCTATCATTGGAGTAAATGCTGTACAATGAGCCCCTAGTTTAATATGCCAGCTCTGCTTGCGCCAACGATTGCTCACAAACGATATCCATAATGCACGAAACAATTTCGCTCCAAGCCCAAGTCGACCCAGAATGGGCCGGCATGCGCGTCGATCAAATCGCCGCTTTAGCCTTTTCTGAATATTCCCGCTCTCGCTTAAAAAAGTGGATCGAAGAAGGCGACATTCTGGTCAACGGTGTGCAATTACGCCCACGAGAAAAACTCTATGGCGGTGAGAAAATCACCTTGGATTGCAAAATTGAAATTCAAGAACGCTGGCAGCCAGAGCCAATCGATATAGACATCGTTTACGAAGATGATCATATATTAATCATCAATAAAGCGGCAGGTTTGGTGGTGCACCCAGCTGCGGGTCATCATGGCGGTACTTTGTTAAATGCATTGTTACATCACTGCCCCCAGCTCAATGCTGTACCCCGTGCAGGTATTGTGCACCGGTTAGACAAAGATACCACGGGTTTGATGGTAGTGGCTAAAACCATTCCGGCACAAACTGCGTTAGTGGCTCAGCTTCAAGACCGCAGTATGGGTCGTGAATATGAGGCGGTGGTTAAAGGCGTACTTACTGGAGGAGGCACTATTGATGAGCCGATGGGCCGTCACAGTCGTAACCGCTTAAAAATGGCAGTGTCTGCCATGGGTAAAGAAGCCATTACCCACTATCGTGTTTTACGACGCTTCCGCGCTCACACTCATATCCGTTTGAAGCTAGAAACTGGCCGTACTCACCAAATCCGTGTACATATGACCCACGTTAACTATCCGCTACAGGGTGACCCGCTATACGGTGGTCGCCAACGGTTACCTAAGGGTTGTGATGAAGACTTCTTAGAAGCCTTGAGAGGATTCAAACGACAAGCATTACATGCTAAGCGCTTGGAGCTCATGCACCCGATTACCCATGAAGACATGGAGTGGGAAGTGGACCTGCCAGACGACATGATAGACCTGCTCAAGCAGCTTAACGTTGACACCAAACTCAACCCGGAATCTCGCTTCTAGTGAATGACAAGGGCCAGACCTCGCGTTATTTACAACCCGACTGGCCCGCTCCTGCAAATGTTCACGCAGTTTCTACCTGCAGGGACTTAGTGGCCAAACAGCCAGCGGTGGGGTTAGCCGGGTTTAATCTCGCGCGCCATGTCGATGATGACCCAGCGCGGGTAGCGCGGCACCGCTTGCAGTTGCAACAAGATCTTGGCCTTGAGCGCTCCCCTTTTTGGCTCAATCAAACCCATTCTACTGATCTATTAAAATTACCCGCTCCCGCTGGTTTATACGACCACGACGGCAGCTTTACGCAAGCTACAAGCTGGCCTTGTGTGGTGATGACTGCGGACTGCTTACCTGTACTTTTGTGCGATGTAACTGGCACTCAAGTAGCGGCAGTGCATGCCGGTTGGCAAGGGTTAGCCAATGGCATTATCGGTAAAGCGGTCGCTCAATTTGATGTGCCATCACAAGTCATGGCATGGCTCGGCCCAGCCATCGGCCCAAAAGCCTTTGAAGTGGGTGTTGATGTGTTGGACGCATTTGGTGTCGATCCATCTGCGGTATCTACAGAATTCATGCCAGTGAGCGGTAACCCCAACAAGTGGTTAGGTAATCTGTATGCTATTGCGCGCGCACAACTGGATCAGTTGGGCGTAACGCAAATATACGGAGGTCAATACTGCACTGTATCAGACCCTCAAAACTTCTACTCCCACCGTCGCGATCCCACAAGTGGGCGCATGGCTAGTCTGATCTGGCTTGATTAGGCTAGTTGTAGATAGTATTCCGGTTGTCTAATATTGGTGTGGACTACTCTTGAAGTTGCCGTCCACGACCCCATAAATAAATCACAAGTTAATCGCCTCGTCACCTTATTGAGACTGTTCTGAAAAGCACTGACGGGTATTATTGAGGTTATATCATGCGTTTTGAAAAACTCACCAGCCGTTTACAAGAAGCTATGGGCGAAGCCCAATCTTTGGCGCTTTCATTGGATCATCAATTTATAGAACCAGAACATATGCTCAGTGCATTGTTGCAGCAGCAACGTGGCTCGGCACAATCCTTGTTAGTTCAGGCTGGGGCAGATATGCCTATGTTGCAAACTAAACTCAGTAAACGATTAAACAGCATGGCCAAGGTGGCTAACGATAGCGGCGATGTGCATTTTGGTAATGGTTTGGCGCGGCTGTTTAATGTGGCAGAAAAGACTGCAGGCAAGTTGGGTGACCAATTTATTTCTAGCGAGCAGTTAATTATAGCGCTGGTTAAAGATACGAGCGGGGTGGGTGGCTTGCTGCGTAACACAGGTATAAAAACCGACAAGCTGACTCAGGCCATTGATAAGTTACGCGGTGGCGAGAAAATCAACAGCCAAGGTGCAGAAGAAGAGCGCCAAGCGTTAGATAAATTCACCATTGACCTTACCCAGCGAGCAGAGCAAGGTAAGTTGGACCCTGTGATTGGCCGAGATGATGAAATTCGCCGAGCTATTCAGGTGTTGCAACGCCGCACTAAAAACAACCCAGTAATGATCGGCGAACCTGGCGTGGGTAAAACCGCCATTGTAGAAGGGTTGGCGCAGCGTATTGTGAATGGCGAAGTGCCCGAAGGATTGTTGGGTAAACAAGTGTTGTCGTTGGATATGGGTGCGCTCATTGCGGGGGCTAAGTTCCGTGGTGAATTTGAAGAGCGCCTCAAAAGTGTATTAAATGAACTGAGTAAGCAAGACGGTAATGTGATTTTGTTTATCGACGAAATTCACACCATGGTGGGCGCTGGCAAAGGCGAAGGGGCAATGGATGCGGGCAATATGCTTAAACCTGCTCTAGCCCGTGGCGAGTTACATTGTTTAGGTGCCACCACCTTAGATGAATACCGTAAGTACATTGAAAAAGACGCAGCCCTAGAGCGCCGCTTCCAAAAAGTATTTGTAGGTGAGCCGACAGAACAGGCAACCATTGCTATTTTACGTGGTTTGAAAGAGCGTTACGAATTACACCATGGCGTGGACATTACCGATTCTGCCATTATCGCTGCGGCACGTTTGTCACAACGATATATTACTGACCGCCAGTTGCCTGATAAAGCCATTGATTTGATTGACGAAGCCGGCAGCCGCATCCGCATGGAAATGGACTCTAAGCCAGAAGTGATGGACAAGCTAGAGCGGCATGTGATTCAGCTAAAAATTGAACGCCAAGCCTTGAGCAAAGAAAAAGACAAAGCCGCTGCAGCGCGATTGCAAGATTTGCAGCGCGAGCTGGCCCAAACCGAAAAAGAATTTGCTGATTTGCTGGAAATCTGGAAGGCAGAAAAAGCCTCGGTGCATGGGGTTCAGCAATTTAAAGAAGACTTAGAGTTGGCTCGACAAGAGCTCGAAGTGGCTCGTCGCAATAGTGACTTAGGTCGCATGTCTGAGCTGCAGTATGGCCGCATTCCTGATCTAGAAAAACAATTAGAAGCTGCTCACGAAACAGAAGATGTTGAAACCACCTTGTTACGTAGTAAAGTTGGCGAAGAAGAAATTGCCGAAGTGGTCAGTATGTGGACCGGTATTCCCGTAAGCCGTATGTTAGCGGGCGAGCGCGAGAAGCTTCTTAATATGGAAGCGGTATTGCACGATCAAGTCATTGGTCAGGCCGAAGCGGTGTCTTGCGTTTCCAATGCAGTGCGTCGCTCGCGCTCTGGCTTGGCAGATCCTAATCGTCCAAATGGTTCGTTCTTGTTCCTCGGGCCAACGGGTGTGGGTAAAACAGAACTGTGCAAATCGTTGGCTACCTTTTTGTTTGATACAGAAGAAGCTATGGTGCGTATCGATATGTCTGAGTTTATGGAAAAGCATTCCGTAGCTCGGTTGATCGGTGCGCCACCGGGTTATGTGGGGTACGAAGAAGGCGGCTATCTCACAGAAGCGGTTCGCCGCCGCCCTTATGCTGTGCTGCTGTTGGACGAAGTGGAAAAAGCGCACCCAGACGTGTTCAATATTTTGTTACAAGTATTGGAAGATGGGCGATTAACCGATGGCCAAGGCCGTACAGTGGATTTTCGTAATACGGTGATCGTTATGACCTCTAATATGGGGTCTGATGTTATTCAAACTATGACCGATGAAAGTCAGTATGAGGCAATGCGTGCACAGGTGTTGGATATTGTGGGCACTCACTTTAGGCCGGAACTTCTTAACCGAATCGATGAGTTAGTCGTTTTTCACCCGTTAGGCAAGGATCACGTTAGACAAATTGCGGATATTCAGTTGTTACGTTTACAGGATCGTTTAAGGGAGCATGATTTGAGTTTGCAGCTCACGGATGCCGCCAAAGGCTTGTTGGTAGAAGAAGGGTTTGATCCGGTCTACGGCGCAAGGCCGCTTAAGCGAGCGATTCAGCGCAATTTAGAAAATCCACTGGCGCAGGAATTGTTGGCCGGTAAGTACGTGCCGGGGCAGATCATACTCTGTGATGTTGATGATACTAAGTTAACGTTTGGCGTAGCAGACAAACACTAGCCACGTGCTTGTCGCCTATAGCGAAGGCCGAGGGGTCTAACATGCCTCGGCTAGGCTAGCAGGTTGTCATTAATACATCGCTTTCTCATCACGTACGACTTCGCGCAAGGCTTCCAAAAATAACTTGTCGGCATCGCTATGTTCTGCGGGAATCTTTACGTTAGTAGAGTCTGCAATCCTTTGAGCTATTTTTTGGTCGGCACTGTCTTCGTCAATCAATTCACGAGTAATGGCTAGAGATTGTGGAATAATCTCTGGCTCTACTAAGATTTTTTTAAGAAAAATTCGCAGCTCTTCAATGACGCGATCGCGGTTTCGTAACTCTAAACTAGACATGGGGTGCCCTCAAACTAAAAACGTTTTGCTATATATTGGTCACTATAACACCAAACGTTTGAATCGGGTTTGAAAAAGTGGTCAATAATTCACTCAAATAGTTGGTATATTCAGCCCTGTTTTACCTCTAAGCCCTTGAATTAAGGGCCTTGGCGTGTGAAAATTATTCCTTTAGGTTGATGCACATGTCGCTCAGGTGATCCCTGGCGTTTGTGATACGGTAAGCAGTACCCTTTCGCTTGTCTGCCCTGAGTTCTACGCACGTTGCAACCCGACAATGCTGGAGCTTTGAGCGTCACCACTTTAGGCACATTCGTGCCTACACGATATTGCGGTCTGGCTACAAGCGCTGCCTGCAAGCCATCGATGGTTACATGAGAAAAGTCTCAGACAAAATAACTGCCGCTACTTTCAAAGTACGGCGAGAGGATATTATAGTGGAAATGCTTTCCGGCGCAGAAATGGTGATCCGTAGTTTACAGGATCAAAAAATAGAATATATATACGGCTACCCCGGTGGTTCTGTATTACATATATACGATGCCTTGGCTCAACAAGAGCAAGTAAAACACATTCTAGTTCGTCACGAACAAGCGGCTACCCATATGGCCGACGCTTATGCGCGTGCATCGGGTAAGCCTGGTGTGGTGTTAGTGACGTCTGGCCCAGGTGCTACCAACGCAGTCACCGGTATTGCTACTGCCTTTATGGATTCTATTCCGATGGTGGTGATTTGTGGTCAGGTGCCAAGTACGTTGATTGGCGAAGATGCGTTCCAAGAAACTGACATGATGGGTGTTTCTCGTCCAGTGGTTAAACACAACTTTGCGGTTAAACACCCTTCAGAAATTCCGGGTCTTATTAAAAAGGCGTTCTATATCGCCAGCAGTGGTCGTCCCGGGCCTGTGGTTATCGACATCCCTAAGGATATGACCACGCCAACTGATAAGTTTGAATATATTTACCCCGAAACTGTGTCAATGCGCTCATATAATCCCGCGACTCGTGGTCACAGTGGTCAAATTAAGAAGGCGGTTGAATTATTGCTGAACGCTCGTCGCCCAGTGATTCTTGTGGGCGGTGGCGCTGTAGGTGGTAAAGCCACAGCAGAAGCCACTGAATTGGCCAGAACCCTAAACTTCCCAGTAAGTAATACATTGATGGGCTTGGGTGGTTATCCTTCAACCGACCGGCAGTGGTTGGGTATGCCTGGTATGCACGGCACCTACGAAGCGAACATGGCGTTGCATAGTTCAGACTTGATTTTGAGTGTTGGTGCACGTTTTGATGACCGGGTCACTAACGCCACAGAGAAGTTCTGCCCAACGGCTAAAATCATTCATATTGATATCGACCCGTCGTCGATCTCTAAAACCATTGCTGCAGATGTGCCGATTGTTGGCCCAGCCAAAAGTGTACTGATCGAAATGTTGGCTCTTTTGGCAAAGGCTGGCAAGCAGCCTGATGCAGATGCCTTATCCAGTTGGTGGAGTCAGATTGACCAGTGGCGTGAGCGCCATGGTGGACGCTACGAGCGTAACGACGGTGGCATGTTAAAGCCGCAACAAGTTGTTGAAGCGCTGTATCAAGTCACTAAGGGCGACGCATACGTTTGTTCCGACGTGGGTCAGCATCAGATGTTTGCCGCGCAATATTACAAATTTGATAAGCCTAATCGTTGGATTAACTCTGGTGGCCTAGGCACTATGGGTTTTGGTTTTCCAGCAGCCATGGGTGTGAAGCTACACTACCCAGAAGCCGAAGTGGTTTGTATTACCGGTGAAGGTAGTTTTCAGATGAACTTGCAAGAATTTTCCACCTGTAGCCAGTACGGCATACCGGTTAAAATTGTCTGCTTAAACAACCACTCTCTAGGCATGGTGCGCCAGTGGCAGGATATGAACTACGAAAGTCGTCATTCCCAGTCCTATATGCAGTCATTACCCGATTTCCATAAGCTCACTGATGCTTATGGACATAAGGCTATTACAGTAAAGACAGAAGCAGAGTTAATTCCTGCTCTAGAAGAGGCGTTTGCCCTCAAAGACGAATTGGTATTTCTCGATATTCACGTTGACCCAAGCGAACACGTGTATCCGATGTTGGTGCCTAAGGCCTCGATGCGTGATATGTGGTTGAATAAGACGGAGAGAACCTAATGAGACACATTATTGCAGTGTTGTTAGAAAACGAAGCCGGAGCATTGTCTCGGGTTGTGGGTTTGTTCTCTCAGCGTAATTTCAACATCGAAACCTTGAATGTTGCTCCTACTGAGGACCCAACATTGTCTCGCCTCACTGTCACTACTTCAGGTAGCGATCGTGTGATTGAGCAAATCACCAAGCAGCTTAATAAGTTGATTGAAGTGGTAAAGTTGGTTGACCTGACTGAAGGCGAGCATATCGAACGCGAAATGATGTTGATTAAACTTAAAGCGACAGGTCAGCACCGTGACGAAGTAAAGCGCACGGTAGACATCTTTCGTGGCCAAATCGTCGACGTGTCCAGCAGCATTTACACCGTGCAGTTAGCGGGTGATCAAGGTAAATTGGATGCCTTTATTGCTGCCATTGGCGAAGCTTACGTATTGGAAACGGTGCGTACGGGTGTGTCGGGCATTGCTCGGGGCGACAAAGTGCTGAGTATTTAGTTTTAGCAACAAGGAAAAGGCAGCCCAGGCTGCCTTTTTTGTTTCTGTATTGTGGTTTAGCCATGGTAAGCTAGCGTTAATTCATTAATAGAGCAGTAAATTCATGACTCAAGATTCTTCAGGGCAGCCGAGTAACCCAGATCAACAGGAAGAGGCTGTGGTTAAGAAACCGGCTAAAGGCGTCTACCTACTGCCTAACAGCTTTACTACTGCGTCATTGTTTTCTGGTTTTTACGCTGTTGTCTCAGGCATGAGTGGTGATTTTGAAAACGCGGCTATTGCCATTTTCATCTCTATGATCCTGGATACCTTAGATGGTCGGGTGGCTCGTTTAACTAATACGTCCAGTAAATTTGGCGCAGAATACGATAGTCTAGCCGATGTGGTGGCTTTTGGTGTGGCGCCAGCTTTGGTGTTATTTTCTTGGTCGTTACAAAGTCTAGGCAATTTTGGTTGGGTGGCTGCGTTTATCTATGTGGCGGGTGGCGCTTTACGTTTGGCGCGCTTCAATGTGCAGTTGGAGATTGCAGACAGTAAGTACTTTATTGGTTTGCCGATTCCCGCAGCCGCTGGTGTGATGGCTGGTATGCTTTGGACCGCTGTTGATTACGGTTTAGATGGCGTGCAATTAAGCTACATGGTTGCCATAGTCACTGCTGTATTAGGTATCTTGATGGTAAGCAACTTCAAATACTATAGCTTTAAAGATCTGGACCTCAAAGGTAAGGTGCCGTTTGTGGCTCTGTTGGCTGTAGTGTTGGTATTTGCCATCTATTCTTTACAGCCGCCAATATTATTGGCGCTAACATTTCTTATCTTTGCGGTATCTGGCCCGGTTTGTTGGGCATTGAAGATTACCAAGTAACCTGTGCCACGTAAGTGGCGCACGTTGTTAGCCTTATTTTCCTTTTTTTGATCTAATTTCCATTTACCCCTTGTGCTTTATTCTGCGATGGATATAATGGCGCTCCCTTGTTAGAGGGGCCTTAGGCAAGCGTTAAGCGAGTTATCAAAAGGCCTTATAAAACAAAGGGCTGGCAGACTCTAAGGAATCGGTCAGCAGTCAAAATAAAGTAATTATTTACACCATTTTGATTGACGGCGAAAATTACTTCGGTATAATACGCCATCTCGATTGAGCAGACAGCTTCGCAGCAGAACACTCAATCGACCGCTCTTTAACAATTTAATCAAGTAATTCGTGTGGGCGTTTGTTGGATTGGCAATAAGACCTAAACATTGTTTAGGCAACGATCAAACAGACGACTCGTGAATTCATTTAACAATAGGCTTTCATCTTCGGATGAAGGTCTGCGTAATTAAGTTTACAGTAAGAGTTTGAGCAAAAAACTAGACGGACTATCTTAGGATAGCGAGTCGAACATTTTTAAACTGAAGAGTTTGATCATGGCTCAGATTGAACGCTGGCGGCAGGCTTAACACATGCAAGTCGAACGGTAACAGAACTAGCTTGCTAGTTGCTGACGAGTGGCGGACGGGTGAGTAACGCGTAGGAATCTACCGAGTAGTGGGGGACAACAGTTGGAAACGACTGCTAATACCGCATAATCCCTGAGGGGGAAAGGAGGGGATCTGTTTACAGACCTTTCGCTATTTGATGAGCCTGCGTGAGATTAGCTAGTTGGTGAGGTAATGGCTCACCAAGGCGACGATCTCTAGCTGGTCTGAGAGGATGATCAGCCACACTGGAACTGAGACACGGTCCAGACTCCTACGGGAGGCAGCA
>CBDUDU010000040.1:0-19709 GCA_965366045.1 uncultured Oceanospirillaceae bacterium | reverse complement strand
GTAATCGCTGCAATAACTTTGTGGGGTCGTCATCGACGATTAACAACTGTAAGTGTTTAGGCTTAATAAAACCAGCCTGAACTGCTTGGTCAAAAAACGCTAATAGGGAGTCATAATAGCCGTTAATATTGAGCAATCCAATGGGTTTTTGATGAAATTCAAGTTGCGCCCAAGTCAACACTTCGGTCAGTTCTTCTAGGGTGCCAAAACCACCGGGTAAGGCAATACATGCTCCCGCTAATTCAAACATCATGGCCTTGCGGGTATGCATGGAATCAACCACATGCAATTCGGTCAATCCTGCATGGGATACTTTGTGAGCAAACGACTGCGGAATGATGCCCACTACCTTTTGACCACCAGCTAACACCGCATCTGCAACTTGCCCCATCAACCCGACTTGAGCGCCACCATAAATCAACCCCAAGGAACGCTCACTAATGGCATCGCCTAAGGCTTTTGCGGTGGCCATGTAGACTGGATCTTGACCCTTGCTTGAACCACAAAAAACACAAACGTCTTGCATCTATATTCGCCTTTCTACTGCATTAATATATTATTAGATTATACGCATGTATTGATAATGTACAGCTACTGATTGACATCCTGCTATGATGTCTACATTGCCTATCCAGCCATTATAACTGGAGCCTTAACAAGGCTACCCACACCACTGTAAAGCACGAGGAGTCACTGAAATGGATTTTAATAATCATTATAACCGCATAGCCGTGGCCCTACACTGGCTCATGGCCATAATGATTGTCTTATCACTAGTAGTTGGCAGCCAAGTCCTTGAACCCATGTCCAACGCCAACCCAGACAAACTCTCATTGTTACAAGGTCATGCCATAATAGGCCTCATCACCGGCTTGCTGCTGATATTACGTTATCTAAATATTAAACTGCGCGGCCGACCAGAGCCCGCCAACTGCCTACCCATGATTTAACATGCCGCCGTAACGGAAATCTCCACCAATAGTGCAGGCCTAGCCATTGCTGCTTGCACGCATGCTCGGGCTGGCGCGTGACCCTCGGGCACCCATGCATTCCACACTAAATTCATGGCTGCAAAATCATCCATAGTTTTGAGGTAAATGGTTGCACTTAACATACGGCTCGAGCCAGAACCGACGCTCTCCAACAAGTCATCTACTTTGGCCAACATGGTCTGAGTTTGCTCGGTAATATCGGTATTGGCATCGGCGGCCACTTGGCCACATAAATAAGCGACGTTATTGTGAACCACAACCTTACTGGTGCGTTCGTTAGTTTGATGACGGGCGATGTTCATAAGTTAACTCCCAAAAGGTTGATGATAAAACTTAAGCCCATGTTTTTGCAAATATAAATCAATATTTTTGATAACAAAGCGGCACTGCTATTGACCCTATTCATCGAGCATGTCATGGTCACCTTAAGTCTCCACCACACCCTAGATTCATGCAATCGGAACCGGCATCATGTCCCATCTATTTAGCCCTCTCACCATCAAAGACATCACTTTACGCAATCGTATAGGCGTTGCACCCATGTGCCAATACAGTGCCGTTGACGGCGTAGCGCAGACCTGGCATATGTCGCAGTTGGGCTCTAAAGCCGTAGGTGGTGCCGGTTTAGTGATTACAGAAGCAACGGCAGTGTTACCCGAAGGACGCATTACCCCTGCCTGCATGGGACTATGGAATGACGTTCAAGTAGAGGCCCTCAAGCCGATTATCAAGTTTATAAAAAGCCAAGGGGCCGTTGCCGGTGTTCAATTGGCGCACTCTGGCCGTAAAGGCAGCAGTGCGCCCCCATGGTTAGGTGGGCAACAACTCACCGACGCCGAAGGCGGCTGGAACACCATAGGCCCTACAGACGCACCCTTCGACGATGACGGCACACGCCTGTGGAAAACCCCAAAACAGATGTCCCGAGAAGACATTAACCGAGTTCAAGACGGCTTTGTGGCTGCTGCGGGCCGCGCCGTGGAAGCGGGCTACGAATTGTTAGAAATCCACTGTGCCCATGGCTATTTGTTACACAGTTTCTTAAGCCCGCTGGTCAATACACGTTGCGACGGTTACGGCGGGGATTTGCGCGGCCGAGCTCAATTTTTGTTGGAAACCACTAAAAAGGTAAGAGCCGCTTGGCCCCAAGGTTTACCCTTAGCTGTCCGTCTTTCTATGACTGACTGGGTGGAAGGTGGTTTAACCGTACAAGACAACATTCAAGTGGCCACCTGGCTCAAAGACCTCGGCGTAGACTTAGTGGACTGTAGTTCAGGTGGTGCAACACCCGCTGCTCGGGGTTCTATAAACGGCGGCATTGCACAACAGGTGAGCATGGCTGAAAGCGTACGCGCAAGCACAGGCTTAATGAGTATGGCAGTAGGAGAAATCACTCAGGCCGATCAAGCAGAAAACATTATCGCTGACCGCCAAGCCGACATCGTCTTACTGGCCAGAGAAATGCTACGCGACCCATACTGGCCCACCCACGCAGCACAGCAATTAGGTGTTGAAGTGTCTGAAGTAATGCCGCCGTTACATCAATTTTTTATTGGCCGTTAAAAGCGCCTAATGTCAACTTAAGCCTTAAGCCCTAAGCACTGGCCGAGTCAGGCACGTTGGCCCACCTTCACAAGCAATAATACATAAGGCATCACCAGCAAGAGATCATGGCACAGCTCTAACCGAGACCCAACAAGCTATCTCTACTGCCTCTCAACACACCTCAAAACAAACCGCATTGACTGGTATGATACGCTCTGAAATGGAATTAGAAGCCCGAATTGTGGGCTTCTTCGATGAACACTTAAAAGGCCTTTAGCCCATGTTATTGCAACAATTTCAAGATTGTCCGGCCCTTTGGATTTCAAGTGCAACTTTTTTGAGCCTGCTGATAGGTAGCTTCTTAAACGTGGTTATCCTACGTTTGCCCAAAGCCATGGAGCACCAATGGAAGCAAGAGTGCAGAATGTTGCTAGCATTAGATGAGCCAAGCGAGTCGCTCACTCGCCCAGCTTTAGCCGCCATTGCATGGCCCAATTCCCATTGTCCCAGCTGCAAAACCCCACTCAAAGCCTGGCACAACATTCCTCTAATTTCTTACCTGCTACTCAAGGGCCGGTGTGAGTTTTGCAATTTACCCATTAGCCCACTCTATCCAATGGTAGAACTACTTACAGCCGTGCTAGGTTTAGCTGTAGCTTGGGTGCTGGGTCCAAATTGGCAAGGCGTAGCAAGCTTAGTGTTGGTGTATATATTGGTGGCCATGGCTTTTATAGACCTAGACCATAAACTGCTACCAGACCAGCTCACTTTGCCGTTAATGTGGCTGGGGCTAGCAATCAATGCGTCAGGCATTTTCACCAGCTTACAAGACGCCTTTTGGGGCGCTGTAGCAGGCTACATGAGCTTGTGGCTGGTGTATTGGGGGTTTCGTTTAGCCACGGGTAAACACGGCATGGGCTATGGCGACTTTAAACTGCTTGCTGCCCTTGGGGCTTGGATGGGCTGGCAGGCATTACCCATGATTGTGTTGATGGCGGCAGTTGCAGGCATTGTGGTAGGCCTTGTTTTACGCTTGAGAAAAACACCTACAGATCCACAGATGCCCTTTGGGCCATATTTAGCCGTTGGTGGTTTGGCTTATCTACTGTGTGGCCAACAGATATGGGGGCTATTGAACGCTGTGTTTTGACCCTAATAGAAATACAGCCGATTGTCTGGATCGGGGTATAAGTGCGCGACTTGATCGCCATAGCCATTAAACAATAAGGTAGGTTTACGGCCTAATTGACCAATCACCCGCTCTGTGGCTTGAGTCCAGCGAGGGTGATCAAAACGTGGATTAACATTGGCATAGAAGCCGTATTCACGATCATTCTGTTTCCACCAAGTATTTTGTGGCATATGCTCTACCAACTCTATTTTGACAATAGATTTAATGGATTTAAAACCATACTTCCATGGCACTACCAAACGTATTGGAGCGCCATTTTGTTGCTCTAAGGTCTTATCATAAATACCTGTGGCCATAAGAGTAAGGGGATTCATTGCTTCAGCAATGGTCAGGCCTTCAACATAGGCACCACCAGACCAACCGGCATTGGGCATTTGTTGGGCATCATTTAAGGTAGTAAAGCGCACAAACTTGGCCTTACTATTGGGTTGCGCAGCACGAATGATGTCGGCCAGTTTAATGCCGTTCCAAGGAATCACCATAGACCAAGCCTCGACGCACCTAAATCGATAAACGTGGTTTTCAATGGCGTACTCACCTTTGATTTCAGCAATGTCATATAGACCGGGCTTATCTGCACCTACACCTCCAATATCAACAGTCCAGGGAGACGTAATTAAGCTTTTGATGGCCTTGGATGGATCATCTTTGCCATAGCCAAATTCATAATAATTGTTATAGTTTGTAATAATATTTAACGGCGTAGGCTCAAGCACTTCTGGAATCAGCTCCGGCATTGAAGCCAGAGGAGGGAATGGCTGTTTAGCCTGTTCCTGCTTTTGTAGCAACAGGGCATACCCCTTGTCCACTGCAGGTAAGGCCAACACGGCTAAACCTGCAGCGATCAACCTGCGACGCTTGTTAAATACCATTTCTGAAGTGATTTCCGATGATTTAATGAGCATGGCGATACCTCCAAAGTAAAACGGCAACTAACACACAACCTAGTAATAACGGTTCCAGCACGTCGGACTTTTGGGCCATAAAAAAATGCGCCATAACCGCAGCAATGGCAATATACGTAAGGCTATGAAGACTTTGCCATGACCGGTAGCCCAGCTTCTTAAGCCCCCACCGATTAGACGTCGCAGCTAAGGGCAAAAGTAAAACAAAGGCTAAAATACCCAATAAAATAAATAGGTTGCCTCCAATTTCGTCAACCATAAGCTGCCAATCAAAGGCAAACTCCAAGGCAATCCAAACGACCACATGCACGCTAGCGTAAATAAAGCCCCATACGCCTATATTGCGCCGCAAGGCTAGGTGGCGCTTAACCCACAGCCAGCGCTGGCTCAAAGGTGTAAATAGGAGGCTAACAAGTAACAAATAAGCGCCATAGCGGCCGGTAAAACTGCGTAAGTCCGAGACCAGATCGGGCCCCATAAGGGCATCATAAATGCCCCACATTAGCGCCAGACACAATGCTATATTAAGCAAGTGCTTACGGGATGATAGCGGTAACACTGTGATCGTCATAAGGACGCCTTTACGTAGACCTGTCTGACCTAAACGTAGCAGTTTAAGATAAACAATTCAGTTTCTTGACCAAATATTACTTTAGCACACCCAATAACCAAGTGAAGTCTTTGCTTGACCAGCACCAATTTCCATAGGATTATCAAGTTAATTGGCGCTCTAGCAGCGTCACCGTCGGAATCACCTCTCAGTATTAACCAAAACACAAGCGCAGAATTATTGTATTCTGGCTGAAACACCATAAACACACAGGACAAAAAGGGCACACCTTATGTTTGCACGCGAAAACCTTGCCTATGAAGCCATAAAACTGCCAGAGCGGCCCCACGTCAGTGACGCGCAGATGCAACAAACCGCATTAGATTATTACCACACCATGAAACAGCGGCACTCAGTACGGGATTTCATCGGCCGCGAAGTGCCCACCGCTGTGATTGAACAATGTATTCGCACAGCCGGGTCGGCACCCAGCGGCGCCAACCACCAGCCATGGCATTTTGTCGCCATCCGCAACCCCAACATCAAGCACCAAATTCGCTTAGAAGCTGAAGCCGAAGAAGAAAAGTTTTATGCAGGTGGTGGCGGTGACGAATGGATAAAAGCCCTCGAACCCATCGGCACCAATGCCGACAAGCCTCATTTAGACATAGCGCCGTGGCTGATTGTGATTTTTGCCCAACGTTATGGTGTATTCGATGACGGCACCCGCTTCAAAAATTACTATGTGCCAGACAGCGTGGGCATTGCTACGGGGTTTCTCATCTCTGCATTACATCATGCTGGCCTGTGTAGCCTAACGCACACGCCTAATCCTATGCGGTTTCTCAACAAACTACTCGATCGCCCTGATCACGAAAAAGCCGTAATGATCTTAGCCGTAGGCCACCCATCGCCCGAGGCCACCGTACCCGGTGTAGCCAAAATAAAAAAGCCATTAGACGAAATTCTCACAGTGGTCTAGATCATATCAACCCGCCAACGCCAACTCAGACGCTATAGCCGCCCCCAAGCGTGCATTATTGAGCACCAATTGAATGTTTGCTGCAAGGCTTTCGCCTTGGGTGACTTGAGCTATTTTTGACAGCAAAAACGGTGTACTTTGTTTGCCGTGAATGCCCTGTTTTTGCATTTCTACAATAGCCTCGGCAATCACCTTTTCAATTTCATCGGCATCCATGGCGTATGCGTCTGGAATGGGGTTGGCAATCACAACCCCTCCCGTCAGACCAATACCCCACTTAGCTTTTAAGGCTAAGGCAATACTGGCCGCTGAATCCAACTTGTAGTCCACTTTAAAGTCGCTGCTTTGGGTATAAAACGCGGGCATTACCTTGGTTTTATAACCTATCACCGGCACACCTTGGGTTTCTAGGTATTCTAAGGTTAAACCAATATCTAAAATCGACTTCACTCCCGCACACACCACGGCTACCGAAGTGCGAGCCAGTTCTTGTAAGTCAGCAGAAATATCCATCGTATTTTGCCCATGACGGTGCACGCCGCCAATGCCACCCGTAGCAAATATTTTAATGCCGGCCATAGCTGCAACAATCATGGTGGCAGCCACGGTAGTAGCGCCGTCGAGCTGCTGCGCCACCATAAACGGCAGGTCGCGGCGGCTGGTTTTAATGACCTCAAAACCACGTTTACCTAGGTGCGTGATTTGTTGTTCATTTAAACCCACCGTTAAACGGCCATTTAAAATGGCAATGGTGGCAGGTTCCGCACCATTATCTCTTACAGTTTGTTCTACCAATAATGCCGTTTCCACATTTTGTGGGTAAGGCATGCCGTGGGAAATGATGGTGGATTCCAGTGCGACAACAGGCTGATTATTGGCCAAAGCTTGCTCAATGCGTGGGTGTATATCTAAATACGCGTTTAGTAAAGAGGTGTCATTTGGCATGGGCATTCCTTTAACATGCGTTGTACTAATTCAGGGCTGAGTTGAGGGTTAATGGTGGTTTGACTCGACATGGTTATTTGCGCGCAGGCAAGGCCGTAGGCCACTCGAGCTTCTGCATCCAAGCCCTGCATCCAGCCCGCACAAAGCGCCGCCATCATAGCATCTCCAGCACCGTTACTATTGATCACTTTAGGGGCTTGAGTGTGATCGCCCATCGCCATCACAAACTGCTGCTGTGGCCCACTGTACAGCACGCCGCGGGCACCCAAACTTAAGTACAAATGCCTTACACCTTGCTGTGCAAACCAATCGGCAAGGCTAATGAGCTGAGCATCAGATGGTGTTGAACCAAAGCTTGTGCCCGCAATGGCCTGGGCTTCGGCCAAATTCGGTTTAAGGCTATGTATTTGCTGCAGGTGCGGTTTAATACGCACGGCTTTAGCCACAGAAACCGTATCTACAAACAGCGGTTTATCGGCTATGGCACCACACAGGTACCTCAAACACTCAGCGCTTAAATTGGTATCCATAGCCACCAACCCTGCTGCGCTAAGGTGATTTAAATGAGGTTTCAATTGCGCCTCACCAAAACCATCGATCAAGCTCATATCCGCAATAGCAACTTGCATCTCACCGGCTTCATCAACAATCGATAAATAGGTGGAAGTGGTCTGCTTTGGCAACACCGCCACGGCTTGGGTTTCAATCCCTATGCGTCGGCAATGCTCTTGTAAAAACCAGCCGTTAGCATCATCGCCCAACGGCGCCATTAACCAACAGGGTTGGTTTAGCCGGATTAAATTTTCGGCAATGTTGCGGCCCACCCCACCTGGGCTACTGGTGACATAACCCGGGTTTGAGGTAAACCCAAGCAGCGAATTGCTAGGCGAACCTAGCAAGTCCATATTGGCGCCGCCAACGACGACACAATAAGCCCCTATACAAACTCCGCGTGGGTATCGGCCTGCTGGCAAATAGCCAGCGCGTCGCCTAAGGCAACCGCTCCGTTCATTAGGGCGCGTCCAACTATGGCACCTGCAATGTTGGGTAACAAGCGCAAGGTAGAAATGTCATCGAGTGACTTCACCGCACCGCTGGAAATGACAGGAATGTGTAATTCATCCACCATTTGCGACGTCATGGCAAAAGTGGCTTCTGGATGATCATCATCTAAGTCGATGTCGGTATAGATAATTGCAGCCACGCCATGATCTTGCAAATCTCTGGCCACCTCTAAGGGTGTGTAGATAGTTTCTTCGGTCCAACCATGAACCATCACCTTGTTCTGCCGAGCATCAATGGAGACCACCACCTGGCCTGGATAATGATTACACAGCTCGTGCAAAAAATGCCTGTCTTCAATGGCAGCAGTGCCAATAACAATCCGTGAGGCGCCGTGTTCGAACCACCAGCGTGCGCCTTCAATAGTGCGAATGCCACCGCCTACTTGCACAGGCACATCCACTTTATCAATGATTTCTAATACCGCTTTGTGGTTATCGTGTCCACCACGCATGACATTGTCCAAGTCCACAACGTGCAGCACATGGGCGCCCTGGGCAACGTATTTTTGGGCGGCTTCGAGGGGCGACATATCATACACAATAGGGTCGCCCATGTGGCCACGGCGTAAGTTCACGCAACGACCATTTTGGATTTCTATATCTGGATAAATAACCATCACCGAACTCCTAATTATTATTGTTTTTACAGCATACTCCGCCGCCAATAAAAATCCAGTTTTTTCAACAATGACCAGCCCAGCAGTTAGCCGACGTGTGTAGGCAGAGTATTGAGGTAAAGCATAGCCACAAACGCAGACCAGGCCGTCACCGCAAAACCCAAGACTAAGGGCAGTACAGTGCCGTCATAAGACATACCAACCCACAGACCAATGGGCACCGAAATAAGGGTAGCGCTGGAGCCAACAACAGAAGCGCCCATGCCGGCAAGTTTGCCTAATGGCTCCATAGCGAGGGCATTTAAGTTGCCAAAACGAAATCCAATGCCAAAAAATATGATGCTGCATAACGCCATAAAGGCGCCTAAACTCGGGCCTTGGGCCAAGCTGTGTGCGTACAAATAGAAAGCCAAACACGCACTACCCGTCATCACATTGGTGATCTGCACCAATCGGTACATACCAAAACGCAGCACCAATTTTGCATTAAGTAACGAGGCACCAATGGTTGGTAATGCCAACACAGCAAAATAGAAAGGGAAGGCCTCACCTACACCATAAGTCTGCTGGAAAATTTGTTGGCTGGAGCTCAGATACCCCATAAAAGCGCCAAGTACTATGCCGGAAACCAAGGCATAGCCCGTAGCAATGGGGTTAGCCAACACCTGAAGCATAGTGGACCAGAGTTTTTTGGGGTGAAGGGATAAACGGTTTTCTGGTTTTAGGGTTTCGTCTAAACGCATCAACACCCAAACAAACATGATGACTGCAATCACCACATACAGGCCAAATATCCACTGCCAAGGGCCAATTAACAAGACCCCCTGCCCTACCAATGGCGCCATAATCGGCACGGCCATAAACAAGGTCATGGCAAACGACATAATACGCGCCATGGCTGGCCCGCTATAACAGTCTCTAACTAAAGCTACTACCATAACCCGTGGCCCAGAAGCACCAAAGCCCTGTAAAAATCGACCTAGCAACATGGTTTCTAGGGAGTTCGCATTGGCGCTTATAAGGCTACCCACACTAAAGATAGCCAACCCCAAAAAAATACTGCTCCTACGGCCATATGTGTCAGAAATAGGGCCATACACCAGTTGCCCTAAGGCATGACCAGCAAACACAGCCGTTACTACCAGCTGAATGGCATTACCATCCACTGAAAAGTCGCGCGCCATAAGGCCTAGGGCTGGCAACATAGCATCTGTAGTTAACGCCACCATAGACATTAACGAGGCCATTATTATGACAAACTCGCGCTGGCTAATGCTCATGAGGTTAGCCTGCCATTAAGTTAGGCAGCCATAACACTAAACCAGGCAAAAGAATTAACACCATTAAACGTACGATATCCACCATCCAAAACGGCGTGACCCCACGGAAAATGGTGCTAAGCTTCACATCGTCCAGCATGCTCTTAAGTACAAATACATTGAGGCCAACAGGGGGCGTAATGAGGCTAATTTCGGTAATCACTACCACAATAATACCAAACCATATGAGAGCCAGTTCCGGGTCCATTAAGGCTTCTGAGTATTCGCCTAAATCTAACCCTAGCACCAGCGGATAAAACACGGGCACCGTCAGCATTATCATGGATAAACTTTCCAACACCGTGCCCAACACCACGTACACCAACATAATAAGTACGATCACAGCGATAGCTGACAAGTCGAAGGATACCACCCACTCAGATAGTAACTCTGGCAAGCCTGCAATATTAACGTAGTTAGAAAAGATTTCTGCACCAATCAGAATAACAAAAATCATGGACGTAGTGCGTGCACTTTCAACCAAGGTTTCAAACAGTGCCTGCCAGGTTAGACGCTGGCGAATTAAAGCAATAAAGAAAGCACCCGAAGCACCAATACCGGCCGCCTCTGTAGGCGTAAAAATACCACCGTAAATGCCGCCGATCACCAAGCCAAACAGCGCCAACACGCCAGACACGCCCCACAGGGCTTGCAAACGTTGGGGCCAACCAAAGCGTTCGCCACGTGGGCCTTTTTCGGGTTTCAAAGTGACGGTCACCAGCACGGCAACCAAATACAAAATCACACCCAACAAACCTGGCAAAATACCGGCAATAAATAGCAGTCCAATATCGCTTTCGGTCATGATGCCAAAAATAATTAAAATTACACTGGGCGGAATCAAAATACCCAGCGTACCACCGGCTGCAATAGAGCCTGCAGCTAAACCTTCGTCATAGCCATATTTTCTCATGGGTGGCATAGCCACCTTAGACATAGTGGCAGCCGTGGCTAAACTTGAGCCACACACCGCACTAAAACCACCACAGGCCACCACAGTGGCCATAGCAAGGCCACCACGACGATGGCCTAAAAAGGCATTGGCTGCCGTATACAGCTCGTCAGACAAGCCAGCACGGCTGACGAAATTGCCCATTAAAATGAATAAGGGCACCACCGAAAGGCCATAATTTAGGCCCGTGTCATAGGTAATAATACTGGCCATGGCCATAGAACCAGAGAAACTGGTCATTAAACCAAACCCTATAAACCCCACCAACCCCATGGCAAACGCAATAGGCATACGCACCACAATCACTAAGGTGAGCATCGCAGCAAAGGCAATTAAAGATTCATACATAGGGTTTAAGCTTTTTTAGAAGGAGGAGTAGAAGATGTAACGCCAGCTCGAGCATATTGCCAAGCCAACAATAAGGCAATAAAACTACTTAAGCCTATGGCGATACTGATGTAGAAAAATACCGGCGCCGTAGGTAACAATAGCATTGCAGTTTGGTCGCCATAACGAACAGATTCAAGGGCTTTATGCCAAACTTTATAGCTAATTCCAGCTAAGATTATGCTCATTGCTAATGCAATAGCAACGTCCCTTAACCAAGATAAAAGGTTAGGGACAAAGGCATCAATTAGGTCCACCGTAATATGGCCATCTTTGGCAGACACCAAAGGCAGAGCAGAAAAGATAATGGCCGCCAACAGCAGTTCCGTGATCTCGTAGCTACCGTTTACCGGCGCATTAAATCCATAGCGTCCAACCACGTCGACTAAGGTTACAAGCATCAACAAAAACAAAAGGGTGGCTGCTAGGCCACCCAATATACGCTGCAGCACAAACTGCATTACGGAGCCGGGTACAAGTACCCGGCTCCTTGACTGACTAAGCGACATTACTCAGCAGCAACTTTAGCAATTTCTGCACGTAAATCAGCCATTACAGCAGCACCGTCTACACCCAAGCCGTTAGCTGTAGCGACCCAGTCTGATTCTAAGTGGCCCGTTGCAGCTTTAATTTCTGCTACAAACGCATCGCTTGCATTAACAGTAGCAATACCTGCGTCGTTCATCGCCGCTTGACCTAGAGCATCATGCTTATCCCAACCCTGACCGGCAATACGGGCAAAGTTTTCGCCAGAAGCGCGCATTAGAGCGGCTTGGTTGTCGGCACTTAAGCCTTCAAACTTAGCAGGGTTCATGGTTAAGAAGAAGCTGGTGTTGTACAAACCACCTGGCACCTTAGTGGCATGGCTTAACAATTTGGTGAGCTTGAATGACTTGATGGATTCAGTAGGCAAGAAAGTGCCATCGGCAACGCCACTAGACAACATTTCGTAGTTCTTTGTAGCTGAGGCTAGCATTGCAGTAACGCCCAATGCTTTAGCGGCATTACCTGCAACACCACCGCCAACACGGAACTTTAAACCAGCCATATCTTCAACACTGTTAATAGCACGCACGTTGTTATGAATCACACCTGGCCCGTGGGACATTAAACCCAACAGCACGGTGCCTTCATGTTCGTTAACTGACTCTAGGTGCTTCTTGTAGATGCGCCAGTAAGCAACAGACACGTCTTCTGCACTGTCACCCAAAAATGGTAACTCAGTAGCGGCTGTTAGCTTAAAGCGGCCAGGCTGGTATCCGTGTACACCGTAAGTGATGTCGGCAACACCATCTTTAGCAAGGTCATAGTGCGCTGGTGGGGCACCTAAAGCCTTAGGTAAAATACGCACCTTAAGTTCGCCGCCGCTTTCAGCTTCTACGGCTTTAATCCAAGGTTTAATAATGTCGGCAACCACAGGATGTTTTGGTGGTAACCAAGACGACAACAATAGGGTTTCAGCGGCGCTGGCCACTGTGGATGCGCCAAGCATAAGGCCAGTGGCCATAGTAGCGACGATTAACTTTTTCATGTATTACTCCGTATTTTTAGATTTATCAGCGAACCAAAAACCAGTGACATGGGTCACCAATTGGCCTTCAGCATACACTCGATTAACTTCACATGTAAACTATACAAACAACAATTATGATACTTTTTTCTAACAAACTTCATTTTTTATGAATCATTTTCTTGCAACAGGCTACATGTTGCAGTGCCATACAACAGTTGTTACTATACAGTCACTATTAGTTAATGTGTTAACTATATTTAGAAAATATGTAACTTAGGTCCCATGCCCATGACATCTGCAAGCCAGCTACTTAACGACTTACACGACATCCTACCCGCCATTGCTACCAATGCCAATAAGGCAGAAGAGCTGCGTATGACGCCGCCAGAGAACATTGCCCTATTAACCAAGATTAAGTTCATGCGCGCCTTTCAACCTAAGGCATGGGGCGGCTTAGAGCTTTCGTTACCACAATTTGCCGAATGCGTGGCCACCCTAGCCGGCGCTTGCGCGGGCACGGCCTGGTCTACTAGCTTGCTTAACACCCACAGCCACCAACTGGCGTTATTCTCCCAACAAGCACAACAAGATGTATGGGGCCAAGACCCCGAAGCGACCATTAGTTCTAGCATTGCACCCTTTGGCAAAACCACAGAAGTAGATGGCGGCGTGATGTTTAGTGGCGACATGAGCTGGAGCAGCGGCTGTGACCACGCCCAATGGGCCATTATGGGATTCATTCGCGCAGGGGCGGCAGTGGATGCGGCACCACACCAACATTTTGCTTTAGTACCTAGGGCCGACTACGAAATTATTGATAACTGGCATGCCATGGCCATGAAAGGCTCCGGTACTAAAACCCTAAAAGTACGGGACGTATTTGTGCCAGAACACCGTATCGAATCGGCCAAAGCTCTGATGACCGGTCAATCCACCGGCTACGGCATGTACCCAGAAAGCGACATCTTTTTTTCCGCCTACCGCCCTTACTTTGCCTGTGGCTTTTCGGCCATTAGCCTAGGCATTGCCGAACAAATGATCCGTTGGTTTACCGAACGCTCTAAAACCCGCGTACGGGCTTATACCGGTGCAGAAGTGGGCAAAGACGTACCCGCCTACATGCGTTTGGCCGAATCTAAGCACCAAATCAACGCCGCCCGCGCCTTACTAGAAAAAGACTGGAACGACCTCGCGCAAATGGGTGTTAAACATGCCCTACCCGACGCCGATCAACTAGCTCAGTGGCGCACCAACCAAGCCTATGCCGTAAAAATGTGTGTAACGGCTGTTGACCGTTTGTTTGAATCCAGCGGCGCCAATGCCTGGTTCTTAACTAACGAAGCCCAGCGCCTGTTTAGGGATTCCCACATGACTGCGGCCCATGCCTATACGGATTACGACGTCTGTAAGCAGATCTACGGTCGCCATTTGGTGGGCCTAGAACCCGACCCACGTTTGCTTTAACAAACGCACTACCTCAATTCCACCACGTCGTGCAATAAATCCAGTAGGTCGCTCATTTTTTTAGCGCCGTACTTGTCATTCAAGCCTTGATAGATCACCTGCACTTCTGGCGTAACCGATTCGATCAACTGCGCACCTACGGGCAATATCTGCAACAACACTCGGCGCCCGTCTTTACCGTCGGCACGGCGCGTAAGCATGTTCTTTTCTTCTAGATTTTTAATGATACGGGTGAGGCTCGGCGCCAGAACACAGGCACTTTTTGCTAATTCTTTAGCATCCATCAGGCCATTTTCGTGCAACACCCGTAATACACGCCACTGTTGATCGGTAACTTCGTGGTCTTTAAGCACTTTACGAATAGGTGACATCACCGTTTCTCGCGCTCGCAACAAAGCCAGGGGTAACGCACGGTCTGTTTTGGTAGGCTGCATAGTCAGTCTCGAACAGTTAATAATGAAATTACTACCATTATACGGCCTTAACCAAAATTACTAAACAGGTTAACTAACCCCCGCCCCGCCCTTCCCTCGCATTTGACTCGTCTTTCCGGCGAATACCAGAATCCCCAGATCCTCACCAACGTCAGGATGACCCCAAACCAAAAACATGATTTGCATCATATCCATAATTTAGTTAACATATTAATTAGTTTGCCATATATCGCATATAAAGAGACACGCCCATGCCCCACGTAACCATGGAATATTCCGCCAACCTCGAATCAAAAGTTGATTTTGATGGATTGTGCCGCGCCATCCACAGCACCGGTATCGATACCGGTTTATTTGAACTCGGTGCCGTGCGAGTGCGCGCCATAAAGTGCGATCACTACGCAGTAGCAGATTTACTGCCACAAAACAGCTTTATCGACACCTCCATTCGTATTGGCTTAGGCCGCAGCCAAGCCGATAAAAAACGCCTAGGCGAAGCCATTAACGCCACCATGAACACATTTTTGGCACCACAACTGGCCCAACCCTACTTTGCCCTCTCTATAGAAGTGCGAGAAATCAACACACCCTTAAGTTGGAAAACCAACGCCATGCACCCGCGTATCCGCAGCGCCTCCACTAACAACACAGGAGAAGCGTAATGAGCAGCTTCGCCCAAAACCAAAAAAATGCCGCGCAATACTTAACCCAGTTTAACGGCGGTGTGTTAAACCACATTGACGGTCAGCAACAACCAGCCCAAGACAACACCTGGTTTGAAAGCTTATCCCCCATTAACCTAAAGCCCATAGCCAAAGTGGCCCACGGCAAAGCCGCAGACATTAACCTAGCCGCCCAAGCCGCCCACCGCGCCTTTACCCCATGGGCTGCCATGAGCGGTAAACAACGACAGAAAATCCTCCACAAGGTGGCCGATGGTATTGAAGCCCGAGCCCAAGAAATTGCCCTTTTGGAGTGCATCGACACAGGCCAAGCCATTAAATTTATGGCTAAAGCAGCCCTACGCGGTGCTGAAAACTTTCGTTTTTTTGCCGACAAAGCCGTGCAAGCACAAGATGGCCAATCCCTTTATGCCCAAGGCCAAGTGAACGTAACCAAGCGTTACCCCATTGGCCCCGTAGGTGTAATCACTCCATGGAATACACCCTTCATGTTATCCACTTGGAAAATTGCCCCTGCCCTAGCCGCCGGTTGCACCATTGTGCATAAGCCCGCAGAATTTTCGCCTTTAACCGCCAGCTTGTTAGTACAAATTGCAGAAGATGCCGGTTTACCTAAGGGCGTATGGAACCTAGTTAATGGCATGGGTGAAGACGCAGGTAAAACCCTTACCGAGCACCCCCTTATTAAAGCCATTGCCTTTGTAGGCGAAAGTAGCACCGGCTCTTTAATTCAAAAGCAAGGTGCAGACACCTTAAAACGAGCTCACTTTGAACTGGGTGGCAAAAACCCCGTACTCGTATTTGCCGATGCCGACCTGGACAAAGCCGCCGATGCCGCAGCCTTTATGATCTATTCGCTTAATGGTGAGCGTTGTACATCTTCTTCACGCCTATTGGTAGAAGAAAGCATTTACGACACCTTTTGTGCCATGGTGGCAGACCGCGCTAATCGCATTAAAGTGGGCCACCCCCTTGACCCTAATACGGTTATTGGACCGCTCATCCACCCCGAACACGAGGCCAAGGTATTGTCTTACTTTGAAGCCGCCAAAGCCGACGGCGCCACCATTGCCGCTGGCGGCAATAAAGTAAGTGAGCTATCGGGCTGTTATGTAGAACCTACATTATTTACCCAAGCCCATAACCAAATGCGCGCAGCTCAAGAAGAGATTTTTGGCCCAGTGTTAACCGCTATACCCTTTAAAGACGACGCCGATGCCGTGGCCATTGCCAACGACAGCCAATACGGCCTAGCGGGTTATTTGTGGAGCCAAAACGTAGAACGTTGCTGGGCTATCGCCGATCAACTTGAGGCAGGTATGATTTGGGTTAACAGTGAAAACTCTCGCCATTTACCTGCGCCTTTTGGTGGCGTTAAGGCCTCGGGCATCGGCCGCGACGGCGGTGATTGGTCGTTTGAGTTCTATATGGAAACCAAAAACATTTGTTTTGCTATGGCAGGCCATCAACCACCTCAGTTAGCTAAATAACACCAAAAAAGCACAGGACCAAACATGAACAATTACCCCAGATTTGCCACCGTTACAGCTAATTCTAACAGCCACTACGGCCTAGTCACCGACACCGGTTTTATCAGCCTAAGCAACACCTTTGGGGACCAGTACCCCACCCTAAAAGACGTCATTGAAGCTGGCCAACTAGACGCATTAGCCACATCTGCACAAGGCCAAGCCGATGACTTTAACAGCAGCGAATTTAGTTACCAAATACCGATTGATAACGCCGAAAAACTCATTTGTATTGGCGTAAACTACCCCGCCCGTAACGAAGAATATAAAGATGGCCAAGCAGCGCCGCCATTTCCTTCCATGTTTATTCGTTTTGCCCGTTCTTTTACCGGTCACGATACACCTTTAGTACGCCCCCATGCCTCTAGCCAGTTGGATTACGAAGGCGAAGTCGTGATTGTCATTGGCAAAGGCGGCCGCCACATTGCCAAAGAAAACGCCCTAGAGCATATTGCCGGCATTAGCCTATGTAACGAAGGCACCTTGCGCGACTGGGTGCGCCACGCCAAGTTTAACGTGACTCAAGGTAAAAACTTTGACTCTAGCGGTGCCATAGGCCCCTGGATGGTAGCCTATAAAGATGAAAGCCAAATTGCCGACATTCGCCTCACCACCAAAGTGAACGGCGAACTGCGCCAAGACGACCGCACTGGCCGCATGATGTTCGACTTCCGCTACATTATTAACTACATTTCTACCTTTACCACCTTGGCACCTGGCGACATTATAGTCACTGGCACTCCCACAGGCTCTGGCGCACGCTTAGATCCACCGGTATATCTAAAACCTGGTGATATGGTAGAAGTAGAAGCCGAAGGCATTGGCTGCCTACGCAACAGCATTGTTGATGAGGCTTAATCGCTATGGCCCTAACCAAACAACAGATTAAAGAGGCGGCACAGCGACTAGACGCCGCTGAAAGAGCCCGCCAGCAAACGGGCCTAATATCGCTGGCCTACCCTAATATGACCATGGACGACGCCTATGCTATTCAAGCAGGCTGGGTGGAACATAAGTTGGGCAGCGACCGTAGTATTGTAGGCCATAAAATTGGCCTTACCTCTAAGGCCATGCAAGCCGCCCTCAACATAGATATTCCGGACTCAGGCATTTTGTTTGATGATATGTTGTTCAACAGTGGCAGCAACATCCCCCAGGACCGATTTATTCAGCCCCGTGTAGAAGCCGAAATTGCATTTGTGATGAAACACGACCTTGCCGGCGACAATGTGACCGTTGAGCAAGTGATGGCAGCCACAGGTTATCTAGTGCCGTCCCTGGAAATATTAGATACCCGCATTCACCGCAAATGCCCACAAACCGGCGTGGCTCGCAATGTATTTGACACCATTGCCGACAATGCCGCCAACGCAGGTTTAGTATTAGGTGAACAACGCACCGACCCTAAGAAAGTTGACATGCGCTGGATTGGCGCTATTGTGAGTGCCAATGGTGAAGTAGAAGAAACCGGGTTAGGCGCAGGCGTACTTAACCAGCCCGCCTTAGGTATTGCTTGGTTAGCCGCGCGTTTAAACCAATATGGTGATAGCATAAAGGCAGGCGAAATTGTACTTTCTGGCTCCTTTATCCGCCCCATTGAAACCCAAACAGGCACCTTAATTGAAGCCGATTTTGGTGATTTTGGCCAAGTTAGCTGCCGTTTTTAACGGCCTACTACTATTCACAGGAATCGTCCATGCCCGCACCTATTAATCAGTTTAAACAAAAGCTCTTAGCAGGCCAGCAACAAATTGGTTTTTGGCTGGGTATGGGCAGCCCTAATGCAGCCGAAATTGCCGGTGGCGCAGGCTTTGATTGGCTGTTAATCGATGCCGAACACGGCCCTAACGACATCACCAACCTAGTGAGCCAAATGCACGCCCTGCAAGGCTCCAACTCCAGCATTGCCATTCGCCCACCCATAGGCGAAGCCTGGGTAATTAAGCAAATATTAGATATTGGCTGCCAAACTGTATTGGTACCCATGGTAGAAACCGCCGAGCAAGCACGCCAACTTGTACAGGCCATGAACTACCCACCCCAAGGTATTCGTGGTGTGGGTGCTGCCTTAGCCCGGGCATCCCACCACAACCGCATCCCAGATTACCTAAAAATGGCCAACGACCAGATATGCCTATTAGTACAAATTGAGGCCGAACGTGGCTTAGATAACCTTGAGGAAATACTCACAGTAGAAGGCATAGACGGTGTATTCATCGGCCCAGCAGACTTAGCCGCCGACATGGGCTACTTAGGCCAACCCACGGCAGAACCCGTACAACAAGCCGTGTGTGCAGCTATTGAGCAAATAGTAGCCGCTGGTAAAGCCGCTGGTATCCTCATGGCCGTACCAGAACTAGTACAACAATATCTCAAACTCGGCGCCACCTTCGTCGCCGTAGGCACCGACGTCACCAGCTTCGTCAAAGCCACCGACGCCCTTGCCGCGCAATACAAAAACAACGCCGCATCACAGTCGGAATCCGGAGTTTATTAGCGTATAATATCGCACTTGATTTTACCTTACGAAAGCCATGCCCATGACCACACCCACAGACCACAAAGTTGCCGACATCTCCCTAGCCTCCTGGGGCCGCATGGAAATCGACATTGCCGAAACCGAAATGCCAGCCCTA
>CBDUDU010000039.1:0-19967 GCA_965366045.1 uncultured Oceanospirillaceae bacterium | reverse complement strand
ACGCGAGCGATAAGACAATACCCATGCGCATTATTACTTTAAATGTCGAAGGCATACGCCAAGCGGCCAAACGCGGATTCTTTACCTGGATGGTTGAACAAGACGCCGATGTGGTCTGCCTGCAAGATATCCGTGAAAAAGACTATCAGCTAGACGATCCCCTATTCCACCCTGCCGGTTGGCACGCCTACTTTTTTGATGCGTTTGAAGACGGCTATAGTGGTACCGCCATCTACAGCCGCCACCAACCTAAAGCCATTATGACCGGCCTTGGCTTCCCCGGATGTGACTTTGAGGGGCGCTTTATTCAAGCCGATTTTGACAAAGTCAGTATCGCTTCATTGTCGGTGCCTACAGGCCTTGGTGATGATGACAAGCAAGACGCCAAAAACGAATTTATGGACCAATTTAGCAATCATTTACGCAAAACCTTGCGTAAACGTCGCTCCTTTATCTTTTGCGGTACGCTACATACGGCCCATAAACCTGCAGACCTCTCTGGCTGGTACGTTAACCAGAAGAACTCAGGATTTTTGCCCGAAGAACGCGAAGTGTTGGATGAAATATTCTATCAAATGGAATTTTGCGATGCCTTTCGCCAGGTCAACCAAAACGAACGTCAGTTTACTTGGTGGCCTGACTACAACCGCGCCTTTAAGCTTAACGAGGGTGCGCGCTTAGATTATCAAATCACCACCCCCAACTTGCGCCGCAGCGTGCGCAATGCCCGCATTTACCGCGAGCAACGCTTTTCTGACCATGCGCCACTAATCATCGACTATAATTGCGACCTTTAGGCCGCCAACCCCTCAAGCTAGCGCAAGTCTACTTCTAGCTATTCAGCAAGTGCCGCGTTTTGTAGCGCGGTAATTGCCGCAATGCCTTTACGAGCCAAGGCCAACATAGCCGCCATTTGCTCTTCAGTATAAGGTGCTCCCTCGGCAGTGCCCTGTACTTCGATAAAACCACCGTCTGCTGTCATCACCACATTCATATCGGTTTCGGCTTTAGAGTCTTCCTCGTAATCTAAGTCCAACACCGCAACGTCCTTATAAATACCTACGGAAATAGCCGCAATTTGACGCTTTAGTGGATTGCCTTTCATGGCGCCATTTTTATCTTTCTTTAAAACATTGATGGCATCCACCATGGCAATGTATGCACCGGTGATAGACGCTGTGCGCGTACCGCCATCGGCCTGCAATACGTCGCAATCCAAGGTAATGGTATTTTCACCCAACTTACCTAAATTCAACGACGCTCGTAATGAGCGACCAATTAAACGCTGGATTTCTAACGTGCGTCCACCCTGCTTACCACGGGCTGCTTCGCGGCCGTTACGTGAATGCGTTGAACGCGGTAACATACCGTATTCTGCCGTTACCCAACCGCTGCCAGAACCCCTTAAAAAACGAGGCACGCCACGCTCTACGGTCGCCGTACACAATACCTTGGTATCGCCGAATTCTATCAACACAGAGCCTTCGGCATGTTTGGTGAAACCACGAGTAATCTTAATGTCGCGTAGCTGATCAGTTGCACGACCACTTGGGCGTTTAAAGTCGAGTTTGAGGTCTTTTAACTGATCGGTAAGAGTGGATGTCATGGGAAACCTTTATTCATTAATGGATAACTTATGCACGGCACAAAATACAAGACTAACTAACCACCTCGTATCTACTAGCACCGTAGACAAACCCTATTTTAAATCAGTTGACCGCAGATGGCACGTAGCATGACCGCTTTTGCGCGCCATCCGCACCCAATTAAGGGCCAAAATCACACTAGCTGACAAACTCTAGCTATTAGTTAACAATGTTAATCATTGACACTGCCAACTCTTATCTATAGTCACCTTATGCCCTACGACTTACACCAACGCCTCGGTTATAAACTCACCCTTGCAGCCCAAGTAAATAACCAGACCATGATCACCCTTCTGGCAAACATTGGCCTCACTCGGCAAAGCTGGTGTGTGCTGGTAGCCGTCGGGGCCCAAGGCATTAGCCAACCGTCGGCCATCGCCAATTACGTAGGCATCAAACGTGCTGCCGTGTCGCGCAGCCTCAAAGACATGTCCCTTAAAGGTTTGCTGGAACGCCAACATGGCCATCAAAGTCGACAACACATAAACGTTAGCTTAACCCCAGAAGGTAAGCGCTTACTAGCGCTTTCAATGCCCATGACAGAGGCCGCTTCGGCACATCTAAACGAACAACTCAGCGACCATGAACAAGCCCAGCTGAGCCGCTTATTAGATAAAATCTTGTCTGCACCCCACCCACCTGCTGCTCGCATTTAACCTGTTTGCAAAGCGTTTTATCTCGGAACCGATCCCATGACTAAGCTATTCTCCTACCAAAATCGTCCGATGCACATGGTCCTATGCCAGTCTCGGTCTGCCCAGGCCGGAGGGGTCTTAGTGGTGGATTTATAGCTAGGGGTTATGCCTCAAACTGCTCGGTAGTCACCGTCGCCTGAGCTTTTTCGCTGTAACGTTGGCCAGTGACCGTATGTTGGTTGATCAACTGATCAAGCTCAGCTGCAATCTGGCTATCTAAGAGCACCTCATTAGCACCTATGTTTTCTTGCAAATGGTCTAAGCTCTGAGTGCCCGGGATAGCAATAATGTTATCGGACTGAGCCACTACCCAAGCCAAGGCTAACTGCGCTGGAGTACAGCCCTGACGCGCAGCCAAGCGCACATACTTAGGCAGCAAGGCTAGGTTGGCTGCATAGTTAGCGGTCCCAAAGCGCGGCATAGACTGACGTAAGTCATCCTCTGCTAGCAGCGAAGTGTCATGCAGTTTATTGCTCAAAAAAGCCCGTGCAAGGGGGCTGAAGGCAATGAAGGCGGCGCCAATGTCTTGGCTCGCTTGTAACACCGCAAGTTCCGGGTTGCGGGTCCACAAGGAATACTCCGATTGAACCGCACTAATAGGGTGCTCTGCATTGGCTTTACGCAAGTCCTCTGCTCCGATTTCCGACACCCCCACTGCGCCAATTTTACCTTCGCGCTGCAAATCACTCAAAGCGCCAATGCTCTCTTCGATGGGCACCGTAAAATCACGCCGGTGCAGGTAGTAAAGGTCGATATGATCCGTTTGCAAGCGTTGCAAACTGGCTTCACAGGTTTGCCGCAGGTGCTCCGGGCGGCCATTGATACTGGGCTGGCTATCTGGGGCTTGACCAAAACCGCACTTACTGGACAAGAAAAATTCCTGCCGCCGCTGACCAATGTGCTTGCCAATCATGGTTTCATTATGGCCATAACCATACACGGCGGCAGTATCCAACATGGTGTAACCCATATCCAACGCTGAATTCAAAAATTTGTCTGCGGCCGTATCACTAGCCACATTGCCGTAACCATGGGATAGACTCATGCAGCCTAAACTGACGGCCGATACTAATTTCTGGCCAAGTTTGCGGCTATTATTTGATTGATTCATAGGATCTTTCACTCTTTGGCATACATTAAACAACGCGTTACTCTGACTCCAAGCCAACATGAGTCATGATAATACAGGGTGCCAACTAAACTAACATCCTAGACCATGCCATTGGCTTTGAAAACAACACCTGACATTGCTTCGCAGCTTGCTTATAATTGCCTATTGTTTACTGATTCGGCCCCACTATGTCGCACACCTCTGGCGCACTCTACATTCTTTCAGCCCCGTCTGGCGCTGGCAAAACTAGCTTAGTAAAAGCCTTGCTAGCACAGGACCCGCAGGTATGTGTGTCGGTGTCTCACACCACCCGCAAAATGCGCTTGGGTGAAGAGCACGGCGTGGATTATAATTTTGTTAGTCAACACGACTTTAGCGCCCTGGTTGAGCGCCAGCTGATGCTCGAGTACGCGACGGTGTTTGACAATAGCTATGGCACTTCAAAAGCTTGGGTAGAAGCTAATTTAGCGTTGGGCCAAGACGTTATTCTGGAAATCGACTGGCAAGGGCGTGATCAAGTGCTAGCCATCTTCCCTGCCGCTATTGCGGTCACCATCCTACCGCCATCCCAAGCAGCGTTACAAGATCGCTTGCAAGGCCGGGGTACCGATTCTGCCGACATCATTGCTCAGCGTATGGCCGAGGCCCACAGTGAAATTAGCCACTACCACGGCAGTCACTTTTTAGTCATCAACGACGACTTTAGTGAGGCATTAACCGATTTACAGTGTATATTCAGCTGCCGACGCCTAAAAACACCCCAACAAGCACATAAACACCACCAATTACTGGCTGATCTCTTGTCAACAGGTGGCTAAATTTTGTACACTAGCGCGTCTTATTTTCGGCCTTGTCAGATCATGGCCGATCCATCCTTATTGCAATATAGGTAAACCCACATGGCTCGCGTAACCGTAGAAGATTGTTTGGAAAACGTAGATAACCGCTTTGAGCTCATCATGGTCTCCTCCAAGCGTGCCCGTCAACTCGCCACCGGTGGCAAAGAAGCCCACATTGATTGGGAAGATGACAAGTGCACAGTTGTTGCGCTACGTGAAATCGCAGATGGCTTTATTAACGCCAGCATCCTTGACGAGCAAGATGAACTGAACCAACAGTTTGTTGAAACCCCTGCTGATCAAGACGTGTTAGATGAAGTCACACAAACCGTAGCCGAATCTACTGAAGAAGTAGTTCAGGGCACACCTGACACCGACGCGTAATTTAGTAGCTAGTTATTAGTCCTAAATAGACTTAAAAAAGAGCCATTTGGCTCTTTTTTTGTTACTAAATTCAACTAATTGACAACAAGTTTGCCCACTCTGTCCTTTTTCCGTTACCATGGGTTTAACAACCGCAAAGGATGCTCCACTATGCCCACTATTGACGCCCTCGCAAAGCGTCTCGACGACTACCTTGAACCGATTCAGGTGAAAGCAGTGCGGCGGGCATACTACTATGCCGAGCAGGCCCATGACGGCCAAATGCGCAAGAGCGGCGAACCCTACGTTACACACCCTCTTGCCGTGGCCAGCATCTTGGCCAGCATGCACATGGACCACGAAAGCCTTATGGCCGCCATGTTACATGATGTCATTGAAGACACTGAGGTGGATAAGCCAGGGCTAGAAGGCCAATTTGGCGAAGCCGTTGCCAACCTAGTTGATGGCGTCAGCAAGCTGACCCACCTAGAATTTAAAACCCGTGCCGAAAGCCAAGCCCATAACTTTCAAAAAATGGCCATTGCCATGGCTAAAGATATCCGGGTTATATTGGTCAAACTGGCAGACCGTTTGCACAACATGCGCACTATTGGTGCCATGCGCCCAGACAGCCGTCGCCGCATTGCCAAAGAAACCACCGATATTTATGCGCCTATTGCTGGCCGTTTGGGCATGCATGACCTCAAAATTGAGCTCGAAGACTTGGCCTTTTCCGCCTACCACCCCATGCGCTACAGGCACATTCAAAAAGCCGTAATTGCAGCTCGAGGTGAGCGCAAGGCGCTTATGGAGCAGGTACAGATTGCCCTAGTGGACTGTTTAGAACATGATGAACTGCCAGGTCAAATAAGCGGCCGACAAAAACATTTAGCTGGCATTTATAACAAGATGAAGGAGCAGCAAAAGTCCTTTCGAGAGATTATGGATGTATTTGCGTTTCGTATCGTCACCAACAAAGTCGATACCTGTTACCGTATTTTGGGCGCCGTACACCACCTTAATCTCTACCGCCCAGTGCCAGGCCGCTTTAAAGACTATATTGCGATTCCCAAGTCCAATGGGTATCAGTCTTTACATACCACACTCTACCGCGCAGGATCCGGTGTACATACGCCCATCGAAATCCAAATTCGCACCCAAGAAATGGAAGACATTGCCAACCACGGCGTCGCTGAACACTGGCTCTACAAAAACACCAATAGCCGCGCCCAAGGAACCCACAACCGCGCGCAGCAGTGGATTCGAGAACTGGTGGAAATGCAAAAACGCTCCGGTAATGCCATGGAGTTCATCAACCACGTGAAGCACGACCTATTCCCTGATGAGGTGTACGTGTTCTCCCCCAAGGGCGGTGTGTTTTCATTACCTGCGGGTGCTACACCAATTGATTTTGCCTATGCGGTACATACCGACATTGGTAATACCTGTATTGCTTGCCGCATCAATCGCCGCTTGGCGCCGTTGAGTCAAAAATTAGATAGCGGCGATACCATTGAAATTGTGACCACAGCCAGCGCCAAACCAAACATCAGTTGGTTAAATTTTGTCGCCACCGCCAAAGCCAGTAGCAATATTCGCCATGCCCTCAAACATCAGGCTACGGATGACGCCGTGAACTTAGGGCGGCGCTTGCTGAATCAGGAATTAGGCAGCAATGATCTGAGCCTTGACACTATTGATGCCCAGTTATTAAAACATTACGTGAGTCAGCACAAGTTAACCAGCCTGGATGCATTGTTAGCCGAAGTCGGCGCGGGCAAACGTTTAGCCTATATTGTGGCCACTGCCTTAAGCCAAGACTCCACCGATGAAGAAGGTCACACCAAGGCCATAGGGCCCATGGAAATTCACGGCACCGAAGGCGTCATGATTAAGTATTCACGCTGTTGTCGGCCCATTCCCGGCGACAGCATCGTCGGCCACCTCAACGCTGGGCATGGTATTGCGGTGCATCGAACCTTCTGTAATAACATGCTAGATATCGGTAGAGACCAAGACAAAACCCTGGCCTTAGTGTGGGCAGAAACAGGCGATCGCGACTTTGATGTATGTTTGGAAATTGAAGTTTCAGCTAGCCGTGGCATCATTGCCAGTTTGGCGACCAGTGCCGCCAATGATGACGCTAACGTCGAAAAAATTGACGTCAACGAAAAAGACGCGCGTTTGTCTGTGGTTAATCTAGAAATCAGCGTACATAACCGTGTGCACTTGGCACTGGTGATTAAGTCGATGCGTAAAATTGCCGGTGTTATTCGACTCAACCGCACTTAGCCTGGTGCACCATGGAACTCACGCAACTTAATGGCGTTGGCCCAGCCCTAGCCGCCAAATTAGCTAAACTAGGCTTACACCAAGTTGAAGACCTGCTGTTTCACTTGCCATTACGTTATCAAGACCGTACTCGGGTAACACCGTTACACGCACTCAACCCGCGCTCGCAACACTTGGTTGATGGCCAGATTACAAGCTCCACTTTGCAGCCTGGGCGCCGCGTCAGCTTACGTGTGTCCATTAGCCAAAACGGCGCACACTTAGGCTTGCGATTTATGCATTTTCACGCCAACCAAGCCAAAAGTTTTACTGCCGGTCGCAACATACGTTGCTTTGGTGAGGTACGAACGGGCCCATACGGCTTAGAGATGGTGCATCCAGAATATCAATTATTCGACGATACCCCGCCGCCACTCGCCGACCAGCTCACTCCTATTTACCCCACCACAGAAGGCATCAGTGTAGTTCGTATTGGCCAACTCATTGAATTGGCTTGGCAACAGCTTGAGCACCAGCACCTACATATAGAAGAGCTTCTACCGCAACAACTCATCAACCAATTTCAACTTCCGAGCCTGCAGAGCAGCCTGCAACAGTTACACTACCCCAAAGTTGGCGTAGATATTCAGCAACTCGAAAGCCAGGTTACGCCCGCTAAGTTGAGACTAATCTTAGAAGAGCTCATCGCCCATCAGCTCACCCTCAGTCGCGCCAAGCAGCAAACCCAAAGCTTGCCGGCGCCGGCATTAGCGGCGGTACAAAATTTAGAACATCAGTTTGTCCAACAATTACCGTTTAGCCTTACCGCGGCGCAACAGCGAGTCTGGTCTGAAATTATGTCGGATGTAAGCCAACCTCTACCGATGGTGAGGATGGTTCAAGGGGACGTGGGCTCAGGAAAAACCGTTGTTGCCGCCCTAGCCGCGTGCCGTGCCGTAGACAATGGCTGCCAAGTTGCCGTACTCTCGCCCACAGAAATCTTGGCCGAACAGCACCTGCACAACTTTAAACACTGGCTTGAGCCCCTAGGCGTGACCGTGGTATGGCTAACGGGCAAACAAAAAACCAAACCCAAGCGAGAGGCGTTAGCAGCCATCGCCAGCGGCGCCGCTCAGGTAATCATAGGCACCCATGCGCTGTTCCAAGACAGTGTGAACTATCAACATCTAGGCCTTGCGGTGATTGATGAACAGCATCGTTTTGGCGTGGCACAAAGGCATAGTTTAGTCGGTAAAGCCCCACCCAACTGTGGTTTACACCAATTGGTTATGACCGCCACACCCATACCACGCACCTTGGCCATGAGCGCCTATGGCGACCTCGATCATTCGGTGATTGATGAACTACCCCCTGGACGTAAACCTATTAACAGCGTATTGCTCAACAATTTGCGACGAGCCGATGTCATCGAACGAGTGCATCAGGCCTGCGCCAGTGGTCAACAGGCGTATTGGATCTGCCCACTCATCGAAATCTCGGAAGTACTGCAGTGCGAAGCGGCGGAAGACACCGCCTTGTTGCTTGAGCAACAATTGCAGGGGGTAACGGTGGGCCTAGTCCATGGTCGTTTAGCGGCGGCTGACAAAGCCCGGGTGATGGCGCAGTTTAAAGCCGGTCACATTCACCTACTGGTAGCCACTACGGTAATAGAAGTAGGCGTTGATGTGCCTAACGCTAACCTTATGGTCATCGACAATGCCGAACGCTTAGGTCTAGCACAATTGCACCAGTTACGAGGTCGCGTGGGGAGAGGCGAGGCACAAAGTCATTGCCTGTTCATGTATCAGGCACCGTTATCACGTATGGGGCGCGAACGTTTGGACATATTGCGCCAATCCAACGATGGTTTTTTAATCGCAGAAAAGGACTTACAACTACGCGGACCCGGTGAAGTGTTGGGCACCCGTCAAGCCGGCGCCATCGGATTACGTGTGGCTGACTTAATACGTGACGCTCATCTATTACCACAGGTAAAAAGCATGACGTCGACATATGCATCCCATCCTGCCAAAATAGATCAGTTAATCGCACGATGGGTCGGTGATAACCAAATATTTTCCAAGGTGTAGGGTGCTAAAGGGAGAAATTTACTACTATAGGAAATATTTTCCACAATTATCGCTTTTTTTGAACTAAAGTCATTATATTTAGATAGATTTTGTTTACAAACAGTGAAATTTTTTTTATATTACCCGTCTGAACATCGAAGAATAACCTCGGTGAATACTGAGAATTCGTAGTTTGGTAACAAAAACAAAAATATTTTGCATAATTTCCTACACTGAAAGATAAAGCCCTTAAAGGAGGCTTCTTATTATGAAACTAATCAATAAAGTTTTAACCGGCGTGGCTCTTACTGCCATGACTGCCACCGCTGCCCAAGCGTCTACTTTAGAAGACGTGCGTGCTGCTGACGAACTGAAGTGTATTGTAACTACTGGCTTGGCTGGTTTTGCTGCACCTGACGCTAACGGTCGCTGGGAAGGTTTTGACGCTGACTTCTGTCGTGCTGTAGCTGCTGCCGTACTAGGCGATGGCGACAAGGTTCAGTTTGTACCTACTACGGGTAAGACCCGTTTTACTATGCTGAACTCTGGTGAAGGCGATATTTTGTTCCGCAACACTACTGAGACTCTTAGCCGTGACGCTGACTTGAAGCTAAGCTTCTTGCCAGTTAACTTCTATGATGGTCAGGGCTTCATGGTTCCTGCAGCACTAGGCGTAACTTCTGCATCTGAACTAGACGGCGCTTCTGTATGTATCCAAACAGGTACGACTACAGAACTGAACTTAGCTGACTACTTCCGTTCAAACGGTATGTCTTACGAGCCAGTACCAATTGAAACTAACGAGGAAGGCTTCACCAACTATGTAGCTGGCCGTTGTGACGTTTATACAACTGATGCTTCTGGCTTAGCGTCTACTCGTGCAAAGTTCGATGATCCTACACAACACGTTGTGTTGCCTGAAATCATCTCTAAAGAGCCATTAGGTGGTGCTGTACGTCATGGCGACGACCAGTGGTTTGATATTGGTAAGTGGGTAGTTAACGCTTTGATCAACGCTGAAGAAATGGGCATCACGCAAGCTAACGCTATGAACCTTGCTGCTAACGTTGGCAACAACCCTGGCATCAACCGTTTGGTTGGTTCTGAAGGCAACATGGGCGAAATGCTTGGTTTAGACGCCAAGTGGGCTGCACGCGCTATCGCACAAGGCGGTAACTACGGCGAGATCTACGAGCGTAACGTTGGTCCAAATACCCCTCTAGAAATTGCACGTGGCTTAAACGCTTTGTGGAATCAAGGTGGTGTACTTTACGCTGCTCCAATTCGTTAATTAATACGAATTTGCAGTGTTAAACTGGGGTGCTTCGGCACCCCAGTTCATGTCTGAAAGTTAATTATCTTTGGTTGCTACACCTTTGATTACAATCAAATGTTAAATTGTGGAATTGCATTTAACTGTTGATATTTACGTAGCACGGTTCACCTTATGAGTACTCCTACATCTAACACCAATCCTTTGCTGCGCGCTTGGTATGACAAAGAAGCCCGTTCAATCATCGTGCAAATTATTGCCGCAGCGCTGATTATTTCATTTTTTGCCTATGTCATTAATAACGCAGTAGTGAACTTAACTGCCATTGGCAAAGACATTGATTTTGGTTTTCTCTGGCAAAACGCAAGTTATGACATAAACCAACACCTCATTGAATACAGCTCCACCTCTAACCACTTTACGGCTATGATAGTGGGCCTAATTAATACTCTATTAGTCGCCGCCGCAGGCATCGTGTTAGCCACAATCCTTGGCTTCATATTAGGAGTGATGCGCTTATCCAATAACTGGCTCACGCAAAAAATTGCCTACGTCTACATTGAATACGTACGTAATGTTCCTGTTTTATTGCATATTCTGTTGCTACACGGCCTTATTGTAAGCTCATTACCACGCCCTAAAGGCTCGTTTAATTTTGGCGATGTCTTTTTCTTAAACAATCGAGGCTTCCAATTGCCCAGCCCAGATTTTCAATCTTTATTTTGGATCGTGGGCGCTTTTGTTATTACCGGTATCGCTTTTGCGTGGTGGTTTGGCCGTCATGCTCAAAAAGTTCAAGATGAAACGGGTAAAGCCTACCCAGTAGCAATGATCAACATAGCGGCCATCGTGTTGCTTCCGCTTGTGGTCTACTTTGTATTAGGCAGCCCTATCGAGTGGGACGTGCCGGCCCTTAAAGGCTTTAACTTTAAAGGTGGCATGGTTATTCGCCCTGAATTTATTGCCCTTTGGTTAGCATTATCTTTTTATACTGCGGCCTTTATTGGTGAAATTGTACGTGCAGGCATCGTGGCAATTAACCATGGCCAAACCGAAGCCGCTCAAGCCCTAGGAATTTCTAACAGTCGCACACTCAAGCTGGTGGTTATCCCTCAAGCCTTACGTGTAATAATCCCGCCTCTCACTAGCCAGTACTTAAACCTAGCGAAGAACTCATCGCTGGCGCTTGCGATAGGCTATATGGACATCGTGGCCACCATTGGTGGCATTTCCCTCAACCAGACAGGCCGTGAAATGGAATGTATGTTGATCGTTATGGCCATTTATTTGGCTATCTCTCTGCTAATTTCCTCGGTTATGAACTGGTACAACAACAGTATGCAATTAGTGGAACGTTAGGGAGAGATAACAATGACTGAACGAACTTATGCACCGGGAACACATCCCGATCTACCGCCACCAAGTGACACTATCGGCCTTATTCACTGGTTAAAAGCCAATCTATTTTCTTCGCCGGTTAACTCTGTTGTGACTTTGGTGGCTATTTATTTATTGTATTTGGCCTTGCCTTCGGCCTTCAACTGGTTGTTTATAGACGCAACCTACGTTGGTGAAACACGCAAAGACTGTGCCCAAGAAGGCGCATGTATGGCTTTCATCGGTGAGCGTTTTAACTTATTTGTATATGGTTTTTATCCAGCCGAATTGCGTTGGCGGGTAAACTTAGCAGCTATTTTGTTAGCTGTTGCAGGTGCTGCAGTTCTTTGGGACAAGATCCCTGCCCGCAAGCACATGCTTAAATTTGCCCTAGCTTATCCTTTCATCGGTGCTTGGTTATTGAGCGGCGGTTTTGGATTAGAGTCCGTAGGTACCCATTTGTTTGGTGGCCTCATGCTGACGTTAACCATTGGTGTCACAGGCATCGCATTTTCCTTGCCTTTGGGTATTTTATTGGCCCTAGGTCGTCAGTCTCAACTGCCTATCATCAAGTACTTTTGTATTGCTTTTATCGAGTTTATTCGCGGCGTGCCACTGATCACTTTGTTGTTCGTTGCTTCAACCATGTTGAGCTACTTCTTACCTCCAGGTACCACCTTCGATTTGTTACTGCGTGTACTCATTATGGTGACCTTGTTTGCTTCCGCCTACATGGCTGAAGTAGTCCGTGGTGGTTTGCAGGCATTGCCTAAAGGTCAGCTAGAAGCAGCTGATTCCCTTGGCTTAAACTATAGCCAAGCCATGCGTTTAATCATATTGCCACAAGCTTTAAAGATCTCCATCCCTGGCATCGTTAACACCTTTATCGGTTTGTACAAAGACAGTACTTTGGTCATCGTCATCGGTTTGTTAGACCCACTAGGTATTGGCCGTGCGTCGGTCGCCGATTCGGCCTGGTTAGGCTTATCTACCGAAGTTTACCTATTCGTCGCCGTTTTCTTCTTTATTTCCTGTTTTGGTATGGCGCGCTATTCTCTTTACCTTGAGAACAAGCTCAATACCGGCCACAAGCGATAACAACTAATTTAAAGGTTTCTCCACATGTCAGAAGCACAAAGTAACTCTACTACAGAAAAGTGTATCGAAATTCGTAACATGAACAAGTGGTACGGCGATTTCCATGTTCTTAAAAACATCAACCTAGAAGTGCACAAAGGCGAAAAGATCGTTATTTGTGGCCCCTCTGGTTCCGGCAAATCGACCATGATTCGCTGCATCAACCGTTTGGAAGAGCACCAGCAAGGCGACATCATTGTTGATGGCACCGAGTTGACTAACGACCTCAAAAATATCGATGCCGTACGCCGCGAAGTTGGCATGGTGTTCCAACACTTCAATTTGTTCCCACACCTAACGGTGTTGGAAAACTGTACTTTGGCTCCAATTTGGGTACGTAATACGCCTAAGGCTGAAGCCGAAGCTACAGCCATGGAATTCTTAGAGCGGGTTAAAATTCCTGAGCAAGCTAACAAATACCCTGGTCAGCTTTCTGGTGGCCAGCAGCAGCGCGTAGCCATCGCTCGTTCTTTATGTATGCGCCCTAACATCATGTTATTTGACGAGCCAACCTCTGCCCTTGACCCAGAAATGATCAAGGAAGTACTAGATACTATGGTATCTCTGGCTGAAGAAGGCATCACCATGTTGTGTGTAACTCACGAAATGGGCTTTGCTAAGAAAGTGGCTGACCGGGTAATCTTTATGGACGAAGGCGAAATCATTGAGACAAACAACCCACATGATTTCTTCGACAACCCACAGCATGATCGTACTAAGTTGTTCTTAAGCCAGATTTTAGGGCATTAAGACACAGCTTTGGCTTCTTCAACTCGTCATTGCGAGGAGCGTAGCGACGTGGCAATCTCTGGATTGCCGCGCTGCGCTCGCGAAGACGTCCCTAGCTCCCCTTCCCAACTCTGCCTAATTGAGCAACAACTCGGTCGCAGCCCCCGTGGCTTAAAAGCCGTTGCTGCCCTATCTAATAATGGCATTCCTCTTGCGCTAAAAATGCACCCCCTTGTGGATGATAAACCGTTCCCTACGTTATATTGGTTATGTTCTAAAGACCTTCACAAAGCCATTAATCAGTTAGAAACAGCTGGGCTGGTAAAGGAGCTAGAGCAGAAGCTGAAGGACGAGCCGGAATGGATGGCACAGTACCAGCAAAACCAGCGCGACTATGTTGCCGCTCGGTGGGCTAATTGCTCTGAAGTTGAGGTTAAGCAATTAGAATCTTTAAGTTTTGCGCCTTTGTTTCAACAATATGGCATCGGTGGCTTACGGGACTGGCGTCAAATTCGCTGTTTGCATATGCAATATGCTCACCACCTGTGTGCTGATAACGTAATTGGTCAATACCTTGATGAGCACTATGGGCTCAATGAACTGAGCATCACCATATAGATTGCCGCAGGCCTACGGGCTTCTCAATGACGCCCCATCTACGCGTCCTGAAACTGCCCCTCAGCGCGATTCTTTATTACCCTGTCTACGTTATAGATTCTACCGTTCATGCACAGGTACACCCCCTGTGGGAGCGCCTGCACGGCAGCTACGGCTACACCTAAGTTAAAGTCGGCATCGGTGAGCTTCATAATCGCGGGCGCCATAGCTCCCATGATGACAATGGTCTTGCCCGTAACGGCTTTTAATACTTGCCCGGTATCCACCATGGTATCCGTTCCATGGGTGATAATGACATGTTCGCCAGGGTGGGTTTGCACCTCTGACAGGATCTCACGACGATCTTCATCGGTCATGTCTAAACTGTCTTTAGAGATAATCTGTGTCACATCATAGTCAAAGTTGGCTTTCACCCGCTGCAATATCTCACTCGCTGCTGGCGCACCAATGTGATATTCACTAAGGGCGTCAAAATAAACCTTATCGATAGTACCGCCTACGGCGAGGACTTGTAATTTCATAGTTAAACTTCCTAATCTTAGTTACGGCTTGCCCCACGGGCACAAGGCTTCAACATGGTTGCGCCCTAAGCGCTCTAAAGTGGCAATATTGTCCACAAAGATCTGCTGCGGATTCGTTACATGTGCCAGTGCTTGGGTCATTTGGGCCTGGCGCAGCAGATGAATGGTGGGGTATGGCGCGCGGTTAGTAAAGTGGCTTAAGTCATGTTCGGCCACTTCGTCAAACTGGTAGCGTGGGTGAAATGAAGCTAATTGAACGTGGTCGGTGAGGTCACTTTGCTCTAACAGCTCTTGAAACCAATCCAGTAGGTCCAGATAGTCATCAAATGCTTGTAGCCCTTGCGGAAACATTAACAAACTAGTGGCAATGTCGGTTTCATCAGCAGTGAGCAGGAGCTCCAGCTCAGCCACATAAAACCCTTTCAATTGCGCATCGCTAGTGCCTGTAGCCACAGCGTACCGTACTTGGTTTTGTGCCACCACCGTGTGCGAAAAGGGACACAGGTTAAGACCGACGACCATGTCTTGCAGCCATTTTTTGGTTAACTCAATAACCTGTTGATGATCTGCGTCGAGTGTCTTGCTGGTTAACTTGTTGATATAATGGTCCTATCTTATTAGCTTCTTTCATGAGCCTCATTTGCCCATTTCTCTAGTTCATTCTCAGCGGCCGTTTGCCCCTAACTGGCGCAGTTACAAGCGCCCATTGGCACACCAAGTTCCGCGCCAATGGCAAGCATGGCTCAATGACAGTGGGTCTTTGACCCAACGTCTCATCCAAGCCAGCGATGGCGCCTTTGAGGTGCGGGTGGTGCGGAATTACTGGCACACCCCCAGGCGATCAGAAGCTCGGGCTTTGGCGATGAAAGGCCGTCAAAAAGCCATTATCCGCGAAGTTGAATTGCTTTGCCATGGCCAAGTATGGGTTTGTGCTCGCAGTATTATGCCCCACAACACCTTGACAGGGCGGCTGCGCAGGTTCAGCAACATAGGCACTAAGCCATTAGGCGCACTACTCTTCAAACACCCCAATATGGTACGCGGTTCGTTACAAGTGGCGTGCTTCAAGTCACACCACAGCCCGCTGCAGCATTGGGCAAGGCGTTCAGTGTTTTATCTGGACGGTAAAGGTATTTTAGTGACCGAGGTATTTATGCCACCTATGGCCCAGCTAAAGCCGCCAGCCGTATAGGTAATAACTGTGTGAGTTGGGCATGCAGTGCTTGGTAGGCCTGTACGCCAAGCCCTAGCGGGTCCGTGATCTCCTGCTCCGGGTGTAATAACTGCACCGTTGGACGCTGCTCAGCACTAACGCTTTGGCCAAGCTCAAGCACAAATTGAAGATGTTCCTGGGTCATTACCCACACATGGCTGGCCCATTGTAAATCCTCAACTTGCAATTGCTGGCTGGTGCCGTGCCATTGTAGGCCAGACTGCGCCAGTACCCGCTTGGCATCTGCTGTGGTTTGCGCGCCGTGCGTAGCCCTAATGCCGTACGAGGCAAACTCCATGGCCTTGCCATTTTTCTGCGCCCAGTCTGCTGCCATGGCATGGGCCATTTGCGAACGGCACGTATTGCCTGTACAGATCAATAATAGTTGTATTGTTTGGCTTGTCATCGGATCTATAACCACTGGAATTAGATGTGCTTATGTTAGCATGGTGGCTTTGATATTGAGCAGCCCCTTTAACCGATGTTAATCTCCGACCGCTGGCCCGACTATAAACAACTGATGCGCCTCGACAAACCGGTGGGCACCTACCTTTTGCTTTGGCCTATGTTGTGGGGTCTTTGGTTGGCTGCCGAGGGCCTGCCACGCTTCGACCTACTGTGCATTTTTGTGGTGGGTACTTACCTCATGCGAGCCGCAGGTTGCGTTATCAATGACTATGCTGACCGCCACCTTGATGGCCACGTTGAACGCACTAAACAACGCCCCTTGGCGACTGGCAGAATTACTAGCAAACAGGCTTTGTTGTTGTTTTTCGGCCTATGTATCGCGGCCTTTGTTTTGGTCCTTTTCACCAATATGGCCACCATCAAATTGTCTGTACTCGCCGTTATTTTGGCAGCCGCGTACCCATTTATGAAGCGCTATACCCATTGGCCCCAGGCGGTACTAGGAGCGGCCTTTGCAATGGCGATTCCTATGGCCTTTAGCGCTCAAACAGGCAACACTGGTACAACTGCGTGGCTCACCTTTACCGCAGCCGTGTGTATGACCATTGCCTATGATACTTATTACGCCATGGTAGACCGTGAGGATGACTTGCACATTGGTGTTAAATCCACCGCAGTGCTTTTTGGTACATGGGATGTCACCATCATTGGGTTATTTCAAGCCGCTTGTGTGGGGCTATTGATCTGGGTTGGTCAGATCAACCAGCTGGGGATATTTTACTATCTAGGCTTAGCCACCATGGCTGGTTTATTTGTTTATCAAAATAAACTGGGTCGCAGCCGTGTGCGCAGCAACTACTTTAGGGCCTTCACCAACAGCCACTGGGCGGCCCTCAGTGTATGGATAGGTTTAGTGGTCGATTTGATTTAGCCCTGTATGCTCACTCACGTAAAGCGCAGTGGCGCCCGCCACAGCGATAGGCATGACGAAAAAGTTGACTATAGGCACCATCAATAACAATGACACCCCACCGCCAAACCCTAGGTGTAATAGCCTTTGTTGGGCCAATGCCTGTTTCATACGCCTAAACTTAACGACATTATTATCCATGGGGTAATCCACATACTGAATGGCCATCATCCAAGCACCAAACAATAACCACAACCAAGGCGCAATAAGGTTCAGCCCCGGAATAAAGCTTATAATTAACAGTATCACTACACGTGGTAGGTAGTAACTCAGTTTACTTATCTCGCGGCCGATAGAGCGCGGTATGGTCGCCACTACGTCGCCGACCGTAGCTGGCTCTACAATATGGCCGGTTAAATGTTGCTCAACTTTTTCGGCTAATAAGCCATTAAAGGGGGCAGCAATAAAATTAGCCAGTAGATTAAATCCCCAAAACACAGCCATGGCAAAAAGGCCAAAAAACAAAGTCCAAAGAAACCAAGTAATACCACTAAGCCAGCTGGGTAACCAAGCAACAAAGCTATCCATCCAACCACTTACGTAGCTTACCAACAAACCTAAACCTAGGCCAAACATGATCACATTGACCAGCAAGGGCAACAACACAAACATCCGTAGATTTGGCTGCATTAACAGCTTAACGCCTTGTATTAGGTAACCGAAACCTTTAATAATCTGCATCTAACATTGCCTTATTGTTGACTACATTGCCATTGGACCTGGCGCATTAACAGCCGGCAAGTGTTAGCTTCGGGCCGTTCGAAGCAAACATCCCGAATCCAGTCTTTGCTAGGCTGGTCTTTTTTCTGTGTAAATTCTGGCACACCTTCACACATTTGCTCGTTGGGTTGCGCCACTTGGGCACAGGCCTTAAAAAACTTGCCGTAGTAGACGCCACAGCTAAAGTTGCTGCAGCCGCTGGCCTGACGAAAGGTTTCTTGCAAACAGGCTTGTTGATCATGGGTGGTGCCAAAGCTTTTCCCCGCTGCGGTAAATTGCGGTACTTCCTTTAAATGGCGGGTATTGAGGTTCGCTTGATACTGTTCAAAGAGAAAGTAAGCTAAAACAAGTATAGCCAAAACCCCTAAGGGTTTAGCTACATGCTTGGTAGAAAGTGACATAAGTGCTCATGTAAATTAAAGGGCTGGGACTTAACCTTGGGCCATGCTGATGCCGATGTTACTGACACCATCGGCCATAGACATGGTTTTAAGTTGGTCAATTTGTGATGCTTTAGCGACGTTTTGAGACACTAACAGCTGCATAACATCTTTTTGAAATGCCAGTTCTTGCTCCATAAGGTCGTGGGTTGAGATATGACGAATCAGTTCTTCATCACCCATTTCTTCATCGGCGTGCAATTCAACATACTTGGCTACGCTTTCTCGGGACAGATGGGCCACGCTGGCGGCGTCTTCAAAGCTCGCATTGTCGACACAATGTAAGGTCGCCATCAGTGCCACAAGCGCGTCAAACGCGAGGCCCGCGCCGAAGCTTTCATCTTCTTCGCCATGCACAATAGCTTCTACTTTAGTCAGTTGGGTTTCGGCATTCATGTTGCCTCTTAACGACAGTTGTTTCCACACTTGGTCTAGCGCCGTACGAGCGACCTCTACGTGGTTGCTTTCCGTCAAGCTGTCATACAGAGCATAGTGAGGGAAAATACGTTCGCACAGGGCTGCAGAAAAGGCGGTTTGTTGCCAATCCTGCATCTCGCGTAAGGGGGCATATAGTTCGTCAAAATACATAACAGTTCCAACCACTAGAGTGAATACACCACCATTATACGGCGTCCGAGGGCTGCGGTCATTGTTGACCCGTCATGATTACACCGTCAATTTGGTTTTATCCTCGCGCCACGGCAAATGCGGCAACAATAATACCGCCGCCCAAGGTACGGGAAATCACATTAGCCCAGCTAGATCGCCCCATATAGTTGAACAGTTTACGTCCCATCAAGGCATAGCTAATCATCACTACCGCTAGGCACACCATTTTTAACGCACCAAAATATAGGATGTCGTGAGCAAAGTACTCTGGACGGGTAAACTGCGGAAATAATGCCATAAAAAACAACAAGGCTTTAGGGTTTGATAAGGAGGTAAACATGCCCTGCCGGTAACTTGCCCAAAGGCTTTTGCCTTGTGCGGCTTCGGCGTTTTCACCTGCATAAAGTGTACCAATGCCGTAACGAATGATTTTGTAACCCAGGTAAACCAAATAAAGAGCACCGATGTATCGCAGACCGTCGAATAGAATCGGGGTTTGAGTCAGGATCAACCCTAGACCGGTTGCCACCAAGCTAATCCAGATAACGTTGGAGGTTAACAAACCGAAAGTGCCCGCCACGGCATTACGAAAGCTAAACGCCGATTGATAAAGAATAAATAACACCGCAGGGCCCGGGGTTACCTCAAGGAACAGGGTAATGGCGAGAAACTGGAGGGTGGCTTCGATCATGGACAAATCCTTTTGGTGGGGCCGGAGTATAGCATTCAGGTCATGCTAGCGCAGGCCTCACGTCATGCGGGCCCATGCATCTCGTCATTCCGGGGTAGGCCGGAATCTAGCGGGGTTCCAGAGATCCTGACCTGCGTCAGGATGACGGCTTTTGGTCAGGATGAGGGGGTTCTTTTCTAGCACCCATAAGAAAGCCCCAATGCGTGAGCATTGAGGCTTTCTTATTAAATGAGGTGCTTGGCGATGACCTACTCTCACATGGGGAAA
>CBDUDU010000038.1:0-20038 GCA_965366045.1 uncultured Oceanospirillaceae bacterium | reverse complement strand
GCAGACTCAGGTACGACACCGATACCGACCCCTGCCTCAATGACTTTACACATGGCCTCGAAACTCCGCACCTGAAACCGTATAGTTCGATCGTAGCCGCTACGACTAAACTGTAACCGCAAAAAATCCAACATCGTACTGCCGTCGTGTAATGCTATGTGTTCGTATTCTAGTGTTTGCTCTAATCTAATACTGTTACTGCGTTGTGCTAGCGGATGATCTGGTGCAACGGCAAGCATTAATCGGTCAGTGGAAAAACGAATCGCTCTGAGGCCCTGTTTCTGTATGTCGCCCGAAACAATTCCAATGTCCGCGGTATCATTGGCCACAGAGCTAACAATATCGTCATTTAGGCGCTCCTGAAGATCTACTGTCACACCTGGACGCAAAGCAAGGAATTGAGCAACAATTTTGGGTAAAAACTCAGTCACTGCGGTAGTGTTCGCAAATATTCTTAAATGAGTTGTGGCTGTATCTGTTAATTCCTCTTCTAAATAGTCTATTTGTCTGAGTATAAGTTGAGCACGATGCAGCATTACTTTTCCAGCGGCGGTTAGACTAACGCCTTTATTGCTCCGATATAGCAGCGATGTGCCCGTTTCATATTCCATAGATTTAATACGAGTGCTCGCAGCAGGCGGGGATAAGTAGGTAGCACGGGCGCCGTGGGTTAAATTGCCAAATGAAGCAATGTTTATAAACAGTTTAAGATCGGTGGAGTCCAAGTTCATTAACGTTAACCATTTTCTAACGTAATATTAGTTACGTACTAATATACAGAATTCAAAATGAATGGCAATATTAGCCGCTTCAAATCTCTAAAGAGTGAGCGACATGCAAGTAGATCAGTGGGTAGGCAAGTCAGAAAATAGTCATGAGCGCATAGCTGCATTTCCCGCAAACGCTATGGCCGCCACGTTGAACCACAGCGAACCAAAGTATAAAGATGGTGATCCATTACCGCATTTATGGCACTGGCTCTATTTTTTGCAGACCTTCAACATAGAGGACAAGGGCTATGATGGACACCCAAAGCTTGGTGGGTTTTTGCCACCAATAGATCTCCCTAGACGTATGTGGGCCGGAAGTAGGCTGAAGTTTTTCGCTCCTATGAATATTGGTGACCAGCTGAGCAAAAAATCCACAATTAAGTCTGTAACCCAAAAAACTGGCCGCACAGGTGCACTAGCCTTTGTAACCGTTTTGCACCAGGTGCATAACGGTTCGGCACTCTGTATAGAGGAAGAGCACGACATCGTTTATCGTGCAAAAATGAGTGCCAGTGACCTACAAGCAACACCCCTGACTGCACCTACTGAATCGGCATTTAGTAGAAATATCCAACCAGACCCAGTGATGTTGTTTCGCTACTCGGCACTCACATTTAACGGCCACAGAATTCATTACGATCAGCCGTTTTGTACCGACACAGAGGGCTATGACGGCTTAGTAGTACATGGTCCTTTAATGGCCACCATGCTGCTTGATCTGGTGCGCAGTGAGCGCCCCAAAGAGGTCGTAACCGAGTTTGAATTTCGCGCCCTAGCACCAGTTTTTGAAACTGATCAGTTTTCCATACATGGCCAGCCTAGTGCCGACGGAAAAACCATCAAACTTTGGGTGCGGCGAGGTGATGGTGCGCTGGCTATTCTCGCCCAAGCAACAACAAAGTGAGCTCTTTCATGGTCCATAACTATCAAGATATTCGCGAATCGATACAAGCTCTTTGCGCCACGTTTCCGGCCGAATACCACCGCCAAGTAGATGAAGTGCGTGGCTACCCTCAAGACTTTGTTAACGCCCTAACCCGGGCCGGTTGGTTAGCCGCGCTGATACCTGAATCTTATGGTGGTTCCGGCTTAGGCTTAGCTGAAGCAAGCGTGATCATGGAGGAGATTAATCGCTCGGGTGGCAATGCTGCGGCCTGCCACGGCCAGATGTACAACATGAACACGCTTTTGAAACATGGCTCAGAGGCGCAAAAACAACGCTACCTGCCCGGCATAGCCAGAGGAGAGTTGCGACTTCAATCTATGGCAGTGACTGAGCCTTCCACCGGTACTGACACAACTAAACTCCGCACCACCGCTGTGCGTAAAGGCGACAAGTATGTGGTTAATGGTCAGAAAGTTTGGATCAGTCGGGTATTACACTCAGATTTGATGATCTTGCTTGCCCGCACCACACCTTTGGATCAAGCGGAGAAAAAATCGTTAGGCATGTCCATTTTTATCGTTGATATTGCCGACGCTATGACCAACGGTATGACAGTCAACCCCATTCGCAACATGGTCAATCATGAAACCAGTGAGCTGTTCTTTGACCATCTCGAAATACCTGCTGAGAATCTAATTGGCGAAGAAGGCTATGGCTTTCGTTATATTCTCGATGGGCTCAATGCCGAGCGCGCCCTGATCGCTGCTGAATGTATTGGCGACGGCCGATGGTTTTTGGATAAAGTGGTTGACTACACCAAGAACCGAGAGGTATTTGGCCGCCCAATTGGCCAGAACCAAGGCGTGCAGTTCCCCATCGCTGAAGCCAAGATTGAGCTCGAAGCTGCGGATCTAATGCGTTTTCGAGCCTGCGAGTTATTCGACTCTGGACAGGCCTGTGGCGGCGAAGCAAATATGGCCAAATATTTGGCCGCCAAAGCCAGTTGGGAAGCCGCTAACGCCTGCTTGCAGTTTCATGGTGGTTTTGGTTTTGCCACCGAGTATGACGTAGAGCGTAAGTTCCGCGAAACACGCCTATACCAAGTGGCACCAATTTCAACCAATCTCATTTTGTCCTATGTGGCCGAACACATGCTTGAACTGCCGAGGTCCTTCTAATGCTGCCGCTAGAAGGCATCACCGTGGTGAGCTTAGAGCATGCCATTGCAGCTCCTTTTGCTACGCGCCAATTGGCCGACTTGGGTGCCCGTGTGATTAAAGTGGAGCGACCTCTAGTGGGTGACTTTGCGCGCAGCTACGATCAACGAGTCAACGGCTTAGCCTCCCACTTCGTCTGGGCCAACCGCTCCAAGGAAAGCCTTACTTTAAACCTTAAACAAGCCGATGGTAAGGACATACTGCAACAACTACTGACAGAGGCTGATGTGCTGGTGCAAAATTTAGCGCCTGGCGCAGCCGCTCGGATGGGCCTCAGCTATACCGACCTACAAACCATAAACCCAAGGCTGATTGTATGTAATGTCTCTGGGTATGGAGAAGGCGGCCCTTATCAAAACCGCAAGGCCTATGACCTTTTGATACAGGCAGAAGCTGGCTTTATTAGCACCACCGGCACTACCGACAGCCCTAGTAAAGCTGGGATCTCTATCGCAGATATTGCGGCGGGCATGTACGCCTACAGCAACATTCTTGCGGCCCTAATACAACGTGGTATAAGTGGGCAGGGGTGCAACATCGATGTATCCATGCTCGAGGCAATGACGGAATGGATGGGGTTCCCCTTGTATTACGCCTATGACGGCGCAGCGCCACCTAACAGAGCAGGCGCAAGCCACGCCACCATCTTCCCATACGGTCCATTTGTTGCGGGCGATGGCAATACCGTTCTTTTTGGCCTTCAAAACGAACGCGAGTGGAGATCGTTTTGTACCACCGTGTTACAAGACATCTCGTTAATCACAGACCCCAGGTTTACCACGAATAGTTTGCGTGTAAAAAACAAAAATGAGTTAACGGACTGCGTTATTTCTGGCTTTTCCCAAATGTCGGCCGTTCAGGTGATCGAGCGCCTTGAAAAAGCGGGTATTGCCAACTCACAGATGCGAAATATGGCCGATGTTTGGTCCCATCCGCAATTGAAGTCCCGCGAGCGCTGGAGGCAAGTCAATACCAGCGTTGGCATGATACCTGCTCTCATACCACCAGGCGGCGTCGGACCTGAGCCAAGAATGGATCCAGTACCCGGCTTGGGTGAACACACTTCAAGCATTCTGACCGAGTTGAAGTTTACCCATGAGCAAATCTCTGCTCTACAAAGAAAACAGGCCATTTGATGACCCGTTTGGACAGCGTATGTAGTTTATTATTCGTGCCTGGAAATCGCCCACAACGGTTTGCTAAGGCGGTATCCTCAGGCGCCGGGGCTATAATCCTAGACATCGAAGATTCTGTAGGCGCAGCGGACAAAGCCGTCGCTCGCGACCATGTCGCCGAATTTTTAGATACCGTGCCTGACACAAGTTGTTCTCAGGATTTTTGTCCTGCCGTAAACGATCAGGAACAACTACGCCGCACAGCCCAATACTCAGCCGCGGCTGGCATGGGCGGTATGATGTGTATACACCCAAACCAAGTTGGCTTAGTTGAGTCTATATTCGCCCCCAGCGCTGATCAAATAGAATGGGCTGGTGCGCTAGTTAAAACAGCAGCTGAACAATAATAGTTTTCAATTTCGAGGCCAAATGGTAGACGAACCGGTGCTAAACCGGGCCAGAAAAATCTTAACAAACACTAAGTAAAACCCATTCAACAGCCTACTGGAGGCGTATCATGTTTATATCGCACTTGGATCATTTAGTATTGACCGTGGCGGATATTAAAAAAACCGTTTGTTTTTACAGTGAGGTTCTGGGGATGACGGCTATTACATTCGGAGACAACCGCACAGCATTGAGTTTTGGCGAGCAAAAAATCAACCTTCATCCAGCCGCCGCTCCTTTAACACCTCATGCCAAACTCCCTACCCCTGGGTCGGCGGATATATGCTTAATTACGCATCTTCCTTTAGCTTCAGCAATGCATCACCTGCAAGAAAAAGGCGTGGTGATTGAATTGGGGCCCGTAGCACGGACTGGAGCCGTTGGCGTTATTGAATCAATTTACTTTCGCGACCCAGATGACAACTTGATTGAGGTAGGCAAATATAGTGATTGATTCGTCAACACTGTTTTTTGTTGGTTTTGTTTCGAACTTACTTTCATCTATGTCGGGCGGAGGCACGGGGTTACTCCAGCTCCCTACCATCATCTGGCTGGGATTACCTTTTAAAGTAGCCCTGGCAACCCATAAGGTAACCACCGTAGCGATGGAGATTGGCGCAACTTTTTATGCCTTTAAGCGCAAGAACCTGCACCGTGACTTGGTCATTTTATTGCTCGTTGCTGGCTTACCTGGTGTATTGCTTGGAGCTTATATCGTACTATTAATCCCGCAGGAAGCAGGAAAACTTGCATTGGAGTTATTAACTATATCTATTGGTTTATTTTCATTCTCAAATAGAACCGTTGGTTAAGACGTTCTAGAGGAAGGTGAGCACACCCACAAGAGATACCTAACAGGGGCAGCCATTGTCTTTTTCATCGGCATCATTAACGGGTCTTTGACTAATGGCACTGGCCTTATGGTGACCATGTGCCTCATTCTATGGTTTAAACTAGATTATCGTCTAGTAATTCAACACACGTTGGTGGTTGTGGGTGTGTTTTGGAATGCAATAGGCGCCGGGAGCCTTGCTAGCAGTGGTTGCCATATTGTCTGGTATATACCTTATTTATTAATAATTTGGTTAAGCGAACTAAATAGCGAAACTGTCTAATTTTTGCAGTATACTTTTTTCATGACCCATGCAATCGACAACCCCTATCCGCCTCGCAGTTGGCTGCAGAGCAACATAAAATCTTTGTATATCATTACTTTGATGATCCTCCTACCGATGTGGGTGCTGGCCAGTTTTTATGTATTTACAAATCAAGCTCACAGGAACCTACATCAGCTCATACGCAACGACGTCCTTCTATTTGCCGACAGCTTAGAGAGCGAGTTAGAGAAATACCGCTCTATTCCTAAAATGTTGATGATGGATGTCGCGTTAACAAACAGTGTCTCCAGTCCAAACCTGTTTAACAGCAATCATATCCACAATTATCTGCAGCATATTCGCGCCACCACCAACTCGGACGAAGTGTTTCTGTTAGACATTCAAGGGCACACCCTGGCCTCTACAAATATTGATAATGAAGGTATAAATTACGCCCATACGCCATTTTTTCAAGACGCTGCAGACGGCAATTCAGGAGGATTTTTCACCATGGGGGTAAACGCCGGGATACGTGGTTACTATTTCAGCGAGTCTTTGATTAATAGTAGCTCTGGAACTGTTATTGGTGTCATTGTAATCAAAGTCAACATGGCTCGCTTAGAACGTGACTGGCTGAACAAACTCACACCAATGATGATTGCCGATGAAAATCAGATCATTATCGCCTCCAGCACTGCGTCTTGGTTGTTTACTAGCCGCCAACGTTTAACTAATGATCAAAAGCGGCGTATTAAGCTAACTCGTAAATACCCAACGACTTCGTTCCCTATATTACCCATAGAAGTCATCCGAAATATCGAAGGCGCAGAGATAGTTAAGTTACCTAAACTGGGTTACGAACGAGTATTGGAAACCTCACATTTCCTGCCAGATCTGGGTTGGACCTTATATGCACATGGTGATTTAAAGCAACTTGATTTACCGATACGGCGTAACACAGGTTTGTCGGCCTTATTGGTTATGTTGACACTTTCGTTAGCCTATCTAGCGACACAACGGCGTCTACAGTTCAACGAAACTTTAGTGCGACGTGAGATTAATCAAACCCGTTTACAACAAGCCAAAGATCTACTTGAAGCCCGTGTCGAAGAACGCACCCAAGAGCTGCAAGCCAGTAACCTTGAGCTCAAACAGACCCAACAGGAGCTTATCCATTCGGCCAAACTCGCTACCCTTGGACAGTTGGCGACCAGCGTGACCCATGAAATTAACCAGCCACTGACAGCTATTCTGACCTCGGCAGACAATGCGGAGCAGTGGTTAGGGCGAGGCCAAGTTGAAAAAGTCCAGGATAAGCTTGCTCAAATTAAAACCCTGGCCCAAAAAATGGGTCTCATCACCTCCCACTTAAAAACCTTTGGCCGCAAGACCGATGATAAAAACGATTGGATTTGCCCACAAATTGCCTTAGACAACGCCTTCGCCTTATTACACACCAGAATTAACCAAGAACAGGTGGAAACGGTGGTCGAAGACCTGTCGAGCTTTCAAGTATTGGCCAACGACGTACGTTTAGAGCAAGTATTTATAAATTTGATTAGCAACGCCTTAGATGCAATGCAACTCAGCCAATACAAACGCCTAACGGTGTATTGTGAAACGGATGCTAAAGCGGTAGACATCCATTTTTCCGATACGGGCAGCGGAATTGATAACGATCACTTACTGCAATTATTTGACCCATTTTTTAGTACTAAAGATGTTGGTGTAGGTCTAGGTTTAGGCCTTACAATATCTTACAGTATCATTAAAACCATGGGCGGCCATTTGAGCGGCCGCAACTCTGCCACGGGCGCGGTGTTTAGCATCCGCCTACGTGCCGCCAGCAAAAGCGACAGAATCCTATGACTTTACCCACCATTTGTGTAGTCGATGACCATGAAGAACTCCGCAACTCATTAGTAGAAATGCTCGAGTTGGCGGATTATCAGGTCACGGCATACGCCAGTGCAGAATCCGCTTTGCCTCGTCTATTAGAGACCTGGCCCGGCATTATCATCAGCGATATTCGTATGCCTAATATGGACGGCTTTGCTTTCTTGACCGCCCTCCAAGAACGAGACGTCGACTTGCCAGTGATATTGATCACCGGCCATGGCGATATTCAGATGGCCTTAGGCGCAATCCGCAGTGGCGCTTACGACTTTATTGAAAAACCATTCCGCCGTGAGCATTTGCTGGAAGTCGTTAAACGTGCCTTAGACAAGCGTCAACTAGTGATGGAAAACCGGCAACTAAAGGCCGCCATCGCGGCTCAAGATCACGAGGCCATCATCGGCCAATCAAGCGCCATCACTGCTCTAAAACAAAAGATCACCCGCTTAGCGCAAGCCGACGTTAACACCCTTATTTGTGGTGAAACCGGTACCGGAAAAGAGCTAGCTGCTCGCCGTTTGCACGAACAAAGCGGCCGTTGCAACGGCCCGTTTGTAGCCATCAACTGTGCGGCTCTGCCAGAATCAATGATGGAAGCGGAGTTGTTTGGCCATGAAGCAGGTGCCTTTACCGACGCTAAAAAAGCCCGTATTGGAAAATTCGAATACGCCCACAAAGGCACTATATTCTTGGATGAAATCGAGAGTATACCACTGTCACTGGCAGTAAAAATATTACGTGTGCTACAGGAACGTAAGGTCGAGCGCCTCGGTACCAACAACTCTATCGACATCGATATCCGCGTGGTAGCCGCTACCAAAGCCGACCTTAAGGCGCTGGCCCAAGAAGGCAAATTTAGAGAAGACCTGTATTACCGACTCAACGTGGTTGAATTGCATTTGCCGCCGTTACGCCAGCGCGATGACGACATATTGCTACTGTTTCGCTATTTTACTGCCCAAGCTAGCGAAAAATTCAACCTGGCCGAGCCAACACTCTCGCTGCATGTTATCGATACCTTAATGCAGCACCCATGGCCGGGTAACGTGCGAGAACTGATTAACGTGGCCGAGCGTTTTGTGCTCACCGATACCTTAATAGACCAGAATACCCTCGCCAATTGGCAGACCGAAACCGGCAATACCAGCTTACCTGAACGCATGGAGTGTTATGAGAAGCGTCTCATCGAAGAAGCCCTATCTCAAGCACAAGGGTCTATTAAGCGCACCTACGAAGGTTTAGGCATCGCTCGTAAAACCCTGTATGACAAGCTGACAAAATACAACTTAGACCGTCATCGCTTCTTAGATGATTAATATGTGTGGGTTTCCGCACACTTAGCCACAAAGGTGTATAGATTGCCTCACACAATCAAACAATAGTAATTAATATATTATTGTTTATCAATTAGTTATGTTTTGGCATGGAAGTTGCTATTTGAACCTCAGTAGTTCAACTACGCTAGTACTAATAATTGTAATAATAAAGAGGTTCACTATGAAGATGTATTTAAAAACCGCACTAGCCAGCGCCATGGCTGTGGCTTTAGTTGCCACCCCAGCTCAGGCTAGCGATGTGTGTCAAGATGGCGAAATCGTCATCAAGTTCAGCCACGTAACCAACACCGACAAGCACCCTAAAGGCATTGCTGCCACCGAGCTTGCGGCTCGTGTAAACAGCGAAATGGATGGCAAGGTATGTTTGGAAGTTTACCCAAACTCTACGCTATATGGTGACGGTAAAGTGCTTGAAGCCTTGTTGATGGGTGACGTACAATTGGCCGCTCCCTCCTTATCTAAGTTTGAGAAGTACACTAAACAATTCCGCCTTTTTGATTTGCCATTCATGTTTAAAAACATTGACGCGATCGACGAATTTCAAGCCTCCGCATCAGGTCAAGCGATGAAGCAATCTATGACGGGGCGCGGTTTGTTAGGACTTGAATTTTGGCACAACGGCTTAAAGCAGTTATCTGCCACCAAGCCATTATTAGCACCTACTGATGCTGCCGGCTTGAAGTTTAGAGTACAAGCTTCTGATGTGTTGGTTGCCCAATTTAAAACGCTGGGTGCCGTGCCACAAAAAATGTCATTCTCTGAAGTTTATCAGGCTCTACAATCTGGCACTATTCAAGGCCAAGAAAACACTTATTCCAACATATACGGCAAGAAGTTCTTTGAAGTACAGGATAGTGTCACCGAGTCTAACCACGGTGTAATAGACTATTTGGTAATCACCTCTTCGGAGTTCTGGGGCGGACTACCCAACGATATTCGCAACCAGTTGGAAACCATTTTGCGTGAAGTCACTGTGTCTCGCAACGCTAAAGCCTTTGGTGTAAACGAAGCCAACAAACAGGCTATCCTAGACGCTGGTAAAGCCATCCATATCCTAACAGATACCCAACGGGCCGAATGGAAAGCTGCCATGCTACCTGTATGGGATCAGTTCAAGGATGACGTAGGTCAGGAAAACATTGACGCTGCTCAAGCTATTAACGCGCAATATTAATTATTGCTGTTAACTAGTCTCACGCCCCCAGTTTACTGGGGGCGTCTCTATTAAATCTTAGGTGGTATTTATGCCCACTCCCGCACTGTCCAAACTTAGCATTGCAGATCGCCTCGAGCGCAATTTTATTGCCGTTTTGCTCGGTTTGATGACCATGATTACTTTTACCAATGTGGTTATAAGAAAACTGCAGGAAATGGATTTTTGGCGCAGCGAATGGTTTGCCCCGTGGGCAGAACCACTGTCTACCTTTGGTCTGCAATCCCTAGAGACCACAGTGTTTTTGTTTGCTTGGTTGGGTATCGTCGGCACCGCCTATATGGTGCGTATCAAGGCCCAACTGGGTGTTGATGTGGCGCTCAATTACCTATCACCAGCCTGGCGCAAGGCCGCAGCGTTGTTGGCCGTGAGTGCTTGTTTACTCTACACCTTATTATTAGTTAAGGGCAGCTGGGACTATTGGGCCCCATTTGCTAATTTACCACCCACCGAGGGTCGCATTTGGCCTGAGGGTTTTAAAGGTCGCTACTTGAGCCAGGGATATTACGAAGTCAATGACATTGTGATGCCCGCCTGGGCTCAGTTTTTGGGCGACTGGTTTAACGAGGGCGAAGATTACGAGAAGATCCCCCGCTTTATCCCCTATTTTGCCTTGCCGTTTGGCATGGCCTTATTGTTATGGCGCTATCTAAGGGTAGCTGTAGACGTGATGCAGGGCAAAGCCAATATGATTATTGCCAGCCACGAAGCCGAAGACTTGGTTGATCAAGCCGCCGCCGCTGCAGACAAGGATTAACCCCCATGGAAGCCCTATATTTATTTATCTTGGTTATTTTATTGCTCTTGGTAGGTGTGCCTATCGCTGTATCACTTGGCCTAAGCTCTATTCTGTTTTTGTTAGTGTATTCCGACAGTTCCCTCGCATCGGTTGCACAAACCTTATTTTCGGCCTTCGAAGGCCACTATACGTTACTCGCCATACCCTTCTTTATCTTAGCCTCTAGCTTTATGTCTACCGGCGGTGTGGCTAAACGTATTATCCGTTTCTCGATTGCTTGTGTAGGCCACTTTCACGGTGGTTTAGCCATTGCTGGTGTCTTTGCGTGCATGATGTTTGCGGCCCTTTCTGGCTCGTCGCCAGCCACTGTAGTCGCCATTGGGTCGATTGTGATCGCCGCCATGCGCAAAGTTGGCTATAGCAAAGACTTTGCCGCTGGCGTTATTTGTAACGCCGGCACCTTGGGAATCTTGATTCCACCTTCCATCGTGATGGTAGTTTATGCCGCCGCTACGGATGTATCGGTGGGACGTATGTTCTTAGCAGGCGTCATACCGGGTTTGCTGGCCGGTACTATGCTCATGGTGGCTATTTATTTTTATGCACGCTACAAGGGCATGCCTAAAGGTGAGTGGGCTGGCTGGAGCGAAGTATTGGATGCGGCCCGTGGCGCTAGCTGGGGTTTGTTCTTAGTGGTGATTATTCTTGGCGGAATTTATGGGGGTTATTTCACTCCCACGGAGGCGGCTGCAGTGGCGTCGGTTTACGCCTTCATCGTGTCGATGTATATCTACCGAGACATGGGACCGTTAAAAGGCACTGCAGGCGGAGCGCCCTTGTCGCTCGCCAAACACCCACAAGCCTTGTTTACCGCTTGGTTTCACAAAGACACGCGGGAAACCTTGTTTGAGGCGGGCCGTTTGTCTGTAACCTTGTTGTTCATCATTGCCAACGCCCTCATTCTAAAACACGTACTTACCGACGAACAGATTCCACAAACCATAGCCACAGCTATGCTTGCGGCAGGCCTTGGCCCGATTATGTTCTTGGTGATGGTGAACGTGATCTTACTGATTGGTGGCCAATTTATGGAGCCTTCTGGCCTCATCGTTATTGTTGCGCCCTTGGTATTCCCTATTGCGATCGAGTTGGGTATCGACCCCATCCACTTAGGAATAATCATGGTAGTGAACATGGAAATAGGCATGATCACACCACCGGTGGGGCTCAACCTGTTTGTTACCTCGGGAGTGGCCGGCATGTCGGTCATGCGGGTGGTGAAGGCCGCCACGCCGTGGCTAGCCATCCTGTTTGTATTCCTGATTATGGTGACTTACATTCCGGCACTATCAACCTTCTTGCCCACTTACTTTATGGGGCCAGAAATTATCACCAAATAGGCATCAAGAACGCAAGTCAGACACCAAGTTCTTAATGTCTTGGTGTTCTGGCATGGGTTTAGGCTTGGCTAGCGTGGATGCTTGACCATGCTCCTCTAACTTAAAGAACTGCATTAGCTGGTTCAATTCTGCGGTCTTATCTGCTAACGCATCTGCTGCACGTTGCGCTAAAGCGCGGACCTCCTCTGATGCTACTGCACCATGGCCACCCACTCTAGTGGCTTTATCTGAGTCGTTAGAGGCTGCCAGATTAGCTTGGAACGCAAGGTCGTCGATCACGGCAATAATTTCTGTAATGCTGCGACTGACATATGCAAGCTCGTCGCCCATAGCACGCACATCGGCTTCGGCACCGTCTACTGAGTTATTGGTCACACCCTTGCTATCACCAAGGTTATCGACTAACTGAATGCTGCCACGGTGACTAAAACGAACCGTTTCGGCAAAAGAAAGTGCCAATAAAACGAGAAACACAGCCCCCGCACCGGTAATGGTCAACAGCATCGACTGTAGCTTAGCAATAGGTGCAAAAGCCTCCTCCGCACCTATTTCAGACACAATAGTCCACTGCACACCATCAGTTAGTGAAACCAATGCGTAAGAAGATAACACCGGATTACCACTGTGGTCGAAAATGCTTTGGCTACCTGTACTGCCGAGCAATGAGTCGGAGCCCGCCAACAAGCCCCCTGTCACAAGATAGGTGTCGCCGATTTCACCCATACCACTAGGTTCTGCAATGATGTGGTCAATGCCTGCAAAAGAAATCTGCATGGCCAAAACCATGACCATGTCTCCCTGGACTATAACCGGTACGGCGATAAAGACAGCGGATGCGCCATTACGTGGGGCGTAGGGCGCTACGTCAGTCATGTGGTACTCTTGATCGGCTATGACATTTTGAACCACTTGACCTAAGCCAGAGTCCTTATAAGGGCCAGACACTAAGTTGGTTTTGTAGTCTGCCTTCCGGGCGACGCTGAAGAAACAATAGCCTTGTGGGTCGAGCAAGAACAGATCGTAATAGCCATTACGCTTCGTGTAACGGCTAAACATGCTCTGCCCACGCTGGTCTAGATCGAATATCGCCGTTTCCAAGCCCTGTTTTTCGATCAATAGCGATAGGTTGTCGGCTAAAGTTTCTATACCATTGTGCGCATTCTTGAAATGTTGCTGAATTTGATGGACTTTAATGTTCCGCTGCACTTGTAGCTGTTCAAAAACTTGTTTCTCTAACGTAGCGCGGCTACTTTCCAAGCTCACCAAACCAATGATTAAGGCCGGTACAATGCCAACCAACAAGGTCAAGGCAACTAGTTTTTGTTTTAAGTTCATGCGCGCCCTTATTTTGCGGCCAAATTACAATAATCTAGAAAATACTAGCATTTGCAATGTAGCCCTGCAAAAAAACCGATCAGAACTGATATGGAAATTCTGCCTGTTCTTCAAAAGATTGTAATAACTCGTCTTCGGCCCCTGCACCCCATTTGTTGGTATAGACCAAATCCCCCAACGGCAGACGCTGGCGCCAGCCTTTATTGGCTAATTCTGGGGTTGATAAAAAGTGATCCACATAGCCCACACACAAATATGCAATAGGCACTATTGCTGCAGGAATACCCAACACCTTCTTCAGCTCATTGGGGTCCATTATGCTGACCCAGCCCACCCCAAGGCCTTCGGCACGGGCAGCGAGCCACAAGTTTTGTACAGCACACACGCTACTAAATAAATCCATTTCTGGCATTTGTTGGCGGCCCAACACCACCGGGCCCGCGCGCTCTCGGTCGCAGGTAATACATATATTGAGTGGCGCTTCAAGGATGCCTGCCAATTTGAGTTGCCGATATTGCTGTTGCCGCTCGTCTTCAAACTCATTGGCCGCTGCAGCGTTTGCATGTTGATACAACTGATGGACCTGCTGTTTCGTCGCCTCATCTTTAACTAGGGTAAAATTCCATGGCTGCATAAAACCCACGGAAGGGGCATGGTGCGCGGCGTACAAAACGCGCGCCAACACATCATCGGGTACTGGGTCTGGCTTAAACTGGCTACGCACGTCACGTCGATTAAATAAGGTTTTATACAGCCCGTGGCGATCTTCTTCGGCAAACGCCAAGTCTTGTTGATGAGCATCGGTAAGGGTAGCAGACATGAGTCATTCCTAAAGTAATCGAAGTATAAGGCCGACACTCTTTATAAAGGCCTGCGTGGCTGGGGTCAAGGTACATGGCGGCTGTGCATATAAATACGCCGATTATGGAAATGTGATGGAGATTGAATCCCGCAGCAGCGATAGGTTAGCGCACCCCACCCGCCTGTGCTAACTTAGGGTGCTTATGGACTGGGTGCCAACCCTTGGGAATTTGTCATGACTGCTAACGCCTTAGTCGCTATTGTCGAAGACGACACGGACCAGCGCGTCAATTATTGTACTGCATTGGAAAAACGCTTTATCAAAGTGCAGTCCTTTGCCACCAAACAAGCGGCCTTAGATGGTCTGAGCCTAACGCGCCCAGACTTATTGGTACTAGACATCATTCTAGACCAAGAATACGACGCTGGTTTTGATTTATACAGCCAACTTTGCCGCCAATACCCCGACCTGCCAGTGTTATTTTTAACCGAACGCGTTGGCGACATCGATACGGTATCTGGATTACGTATGGGAGCATGGGACTACCAACCGAAACCCATTAGTATTGACTACTTTGTAGCTAAAGTTGAATCCCTGTTGAGATTGACCAAAAACAACCCTAAGTTCGAAGCCGAAAAGGTCGTCACTCGTGGCCAATTACGCATCGATATAAACCGCCATACGGTTCACTGGGGTGGCCAAAGAGTCGCTGACATTACTGTCACAGAATTCAAACTTCTCGAAGCGCTGAGCAAGCACCCGAATACCATTAACACCTACCAAGGGCTAGCCGCCGCCACATTGGGCGGAGTGGTGGCCAACAATACGGTGAGCACTCATATTAGTAACATAAAACGAAAACTCCTGCGCTTAGACCCAACCTTCGCTGCGATTAGGGCTGAATATGGGCAAGGTTATCGCTGGCGTGAGTAAATTATTACGCATTGGCTTACGCTCCCAAATTAGTCTGTTTGTGCTGGTGCTATTAAGCATACCTTACATGGGGTATCGTTTTGTGGAAGAAACTAGGGGTTTCTTTAGGCACAGCCAAGTGGTCGCCCAAGAGCAAATTGCTCAAAGTGTTAGCAATCTTTTTGCGGGCCAACACCAACTTCTGAAACAGATCCCAGAATTAAGCCAACGTCAGGCGTTGCTCACTAAATTCCAACTCGACCAGCAGCCTAAAATAGACGGCAACATCCAAGATTGGGGCGCTACCTTAAACTTTGCCTCCGATTATCACGCCAGCGACCACGGGCAGACACTAGCCGATCCACCGTCCATGACTGTTGTGCTGGCTGAATACGGTCCAAATTTATTCGGTGCCATACAGGTCAAAGACCAACACCGCGTGCCTCACAACAAAATCAACAACAAAAACGCTTATGATCATATTGAATTAAGCTACATCAATAAGTCTCAACAGAGGGTAGCCTTACAATTGTTAGTGCAAGATGCAGGTGCTATGGCCGTTGAAATTTCTGATGATGGTGCTACGGTTAGTGGTGCATTCTTTGGCCCTGCCGTAAAGGCCTACTTATACGATACGGCAACCGGTTATCAGGTTGAATTCGTTTTACCCTCGGCGCTATTGGGGCCCAAACAGCAAATTTACCTCGGCTTAGCGGACGCCGATCAAAACCCACAGACCGATGCCATAGACCTACAGCGAATTATTTTGGATGGCCCAGAGAAAGGAGGCTTCAGCGCCCTCAACACCGAATCTAACCTTGCCATGCGTTTACTTTCAGGGCATGCCAACGCGGGCGTTGAGATCGCATTATACGACCGCCAACTTAACCGCTTAGCCAAAGTCGGCTCTAGTATTGCGATGCACGATCAGCCTTGGCAATGGTCAATTGATGGTGTCTTTGAGGGGCTTGTGGACCTTGCGTTCACACAACTCTTGCAGCTTGATGACCCCCATACCAAAGATCCAAACCGTGCTCAGGCTGCGCTGCTTAACTTAGCAGTCAGTGGTGTGACAGTGACTAACCAGTGGGCCAGCCAGACTAGCCTGCCAATTCAGGCCACCGCCAAACCCATATTCGATTCACAGGGCAACGTTTTGGGTTTGGTATTAGTGCAGCAATCCACCGCACAGTTGCTGGCCTGGCAACGCCAAGCCATGCAAAATATAGCCAGCCTTAGTTTAGGTAGCATGTTGCTGATATTACTGTTGTTGTTCTTGGTGTTTTGGCGATTAGCTTACCGCATCCGTCGGCTTGGGCAAGAAGCTAAGCAGCTGGTTGACCCACAAGGGCGCCTACAAACCGATGCCATCGTGCACGAAATTAACCAGACAGATGAACTGGGCGACCTAGCCCGCAGCCTCAACCAAGTGGTGGCGCAACTACATCAACATCAGGCCTTTCTTTCACAAATGCCTCGCACCCTGAGCCATGAAATTAACAACCCCCTCAATGCTATTGCTACGTCCTTGGGGAACATGGCCCAAGTGCCCTTATCGGATGAAGTGAAGGCTTATTTAGCCATGGCCCAGCGGGGCATTCATCGTATTGATGGTATCCTTTCTAAACTGGCCGATGCCGCTAATCTGGAGCAAGCCCTCACCCAAGATATTAAAGAGTCCTTTGATGTGGCCCATCTAGTGTGGAGCTATTGCGCCTATCAAGACCAGATAGACGGCGGCTTAGTGGACTATAAAGGGCCAACAAAAGCGGTCATGATTAATGCGGTCGATTACAGGATAGAGCAGCTATTAGACAAGCTACTGGACAATGCCCGAGACTTTCGGCATCCAACCACACACACCCTAGTTGAACTTAGAGTGAGTCTGGGCTGGATAGAGATAAAGGTGTCCAACTTTGGCCCACCCATTGACGCCAGCTACCAACGACAGCTTTTCAACTCCATGGTGAGCCATAGGACCAAAGCAAGCCCAGCCGACGAGAGCCACTTTGGTTTGGGTTTGTATGTGGTGCGCAGCATTGTGCGCTATCACCAAGGGCAAATCCGCCACCATAACTTGGCTAATGACAGCGGGGTTTGTTTTACCATAAGACTACCGGCCCTTGGTTTAAGCTAAAGCATCAAAATCAGTTGCCTTAAATCTTTACTGATCTCATGCCTTCTCGCCGAGCGAACCACCAAGCGATCAATACCGCAACCGAAGCTAGGCCGATAATAATTGTTGCTAATGCGTTGATCTGTGGGCTCATGCCCATACGCACGCTCGAGAACACTTGCATCGGCAAAGTCGTCGCGCCAGGGCCAGATACAAAGCTGGCAATCACCAAATCATCGAGGGACAGGGTAAAAGCGAGCAACCAACCCGAGATCAATGCAGGCGCAATGATAGGTAAAGTCACCAAAAAGAACACCTTCCATGGGGGTGCGCCTAAGTCTTGAGCGGCCTCTTCTATAGATTCGTCTAACTCTTGCAACCGTGAGCTAATCACCACAGCCACAAAGGCCGTACAGAAGGTGACGTGGGCAATCCATATGGTCAACATGCCGCGCTGACCCGGCCAGCCCAATGTTTGCCCCATGGCCACAAACAACAATAGCAAAGACAAACCGGTTATCACTTCTGGCATCACTAGCGGTGCTGTGATCATGCTGGTAAAGGCGGTTTTACCTTTAAAAGCCCCCATACGCACCATCACTATAGAGGCCATTGTGCCCAATACCACGGCTGCCGACGCGGCTAACACGGCAATCTTAAGGCTGATCCAAGCCGCACCTAACATCTGCGGGTCGCGGAACAGTTCGCCATACCATTTAAACGAGAAGCCAGCCCAAACGGTCACCAGCTCTGATTTGTTGAAAGAGAAAATTACCAAAATGACGATGGGAGCATAGAGGAAAAAGAAGCCTAAACTCAGAAACCACTTCGACCAATTAGACAGTTTGCCTGTTTGCATGGCTAGGACTCCAATTCGCGGGCTTGATAGCGGTGGAAAAAGGTAATTGGCACCAACAGTAATAACAACATCACGATAGCAACAGCTGACGCCACGGGCCAATCGCGATTGTTAAAGAACTCTTGCCACAAAACCTTACCTATCATCAGCGTTTCTGCGCCACCCAGCATTTCGGGAATCACAAACTCGCCGACTGAAGGAATAAAGACCAACATGCAGCCGGCAATAATGCCCGCTTTGGACAGCGGTAGAGTCACCCTCATAAACGTTTTGAATGGCGAACAGCCCAGGTCTGCGGACGCTTCCAGTAGAGAATTATCCAGCTTTACCAAATTGGTATAGATCGGCAACACCATAAACGGCAGGTAGGCGTAAACAATGCCTAAATAAACCGCAAATTCTGTATTCAGCATGGCAATAGGCTCGTCAATGATACCTATACCCATTAAGCCATTATTGATCAAACCATTGTTTTTTAGGATACCCACCCAAGCGTATATCCGAATCAAAAACGAGGTCCACGAAGGCAACATCACTAACATCAACAGGGCGTTACGGGTTGCCGTATCGGCGCGCGCAATGGCATAAGCAATGGGATATCCGACCAACAACGCACACACAGTTGCAAAGAAAGCGATACGTACAGAACTCATGTAAGCCCGAATATACAGGTCATCATTGATTAGGTACGCATAGGTACCTAAATTAAGATTAATGGTCAGAACTTCATCCGCCCAGCTCACCAAATCAGTATAAGGTGGAATAGAGTACTGCATTTCCGAAAAACTAATTTTAAACACAATCAGAAAGGGCACAAGAAAGAACATCAATAACCATATGTAGGGCACGGCAATAACGCTTCTAACGCCTAATTTTTTCATTGGCACAACACCACTGCACTGGACGCAGGCCAGTGTAAATATACCTCGTCTTTCCAGGTGAGCCGTTGTTCATGGCGGTCCGTGTTGGTGGTGGTTGCCATCACTACTTTGCCAGAATCCAACTCTACGTGGTACACAGAGTGGCCGCCCAAATAAGCGATATCCTGCACGCTACCTTTGGCCCAGTTGTTAATCTGTTGTGGCTGCTGGCGTGACATAATGATCTTTTCTGGACGTACGGCCACACCTACAAGAGCCCCTTCGATGGCGTTAATGCCACCCTCTACGTTCAGAGTACAGGCCAAATCTGCGCAGCTGAGCTGGCTCAGTTGTGGGCTCACGTGCTGCACAGCGGCATCAAAGATATTCACAGAGCCAATAAATTCGGCCGTGTGGCGACTATTCGGAAACTCATATATTTCGCTAGGAGTACCGATTTGCATGATTTCTCCGTCATGCATGACACTCACGCGATCCGCCATGGTCATGGCTTCTTCTTGGTCATGGGTTACCATAACGCAGGTGACACCAACAGACTCGATAATATCGACCACTTCGAGCTGCATCTGGCTACGAAGCTTCTTGTCCAAAGCCCCCATGGGCTCATCTAACAGCAATACTTTTGGCTTTTTGGCCAAGGATCGGGCTAGCGCAACGCGCTGGCGTTGGCCACCAGACAGTTGGTTGGGTTTGCGCTTAGCAAATTCGTTCATATGCACAAGCCCTAGCATGTTATGGACTTGAGCTTCAATTTCGACTTTGGGCAGTTTGTCTTGCTTTAAACCAAACGCCACATTTTGTTCCACGGTAAGGTGTGGGAACAAGGCGTAGGATTGAAACATCATGTTAACCTGCCGCTTGTAGGGCGGAACGTTAGAGACGTCTTGGCCATCAATCAACACCGCACCTTCGGTTGGCGTTTCGAAGCCAGCCATAATCCGCAGCAGGGTGGTTTTTCCACATCCAGAGCCACCTAACAAAGCAAAGATCTCGCCCTTATTGATGGCCAAATTAAC